>CAMJWQ010000068.1 GCA_946409475.1 uncultured Lachnospiraceae bacterium | reverse complement strand
CCTTTGCATATCTTTTAAGAACGGAAGCATGCCCCTGTGTTAAAGCCGTTCCTAAAGATGCTACCGCTTCCGTAAACCCTGCCTGATGAAGTGCTATGACATCCATATACCCTTCGCAAAGTATCATATGATTTTTTCTGGATTTCCTCGCAATTTGTAATCCGTATAGATTCCGGCTTTTGTCAAATATAACGGTTTCAGGAGAATTTAAATATTTAGGACTGCCGTCTCCCAAGACCCGGCCCCCAAAACCGATCACCCGGTTATTCGTATCCATAATCGGAAACATGACCCGATTCCAAAACCGGTCATGGGCACCCCGTTTTTCATCCATAATCACTAATCCTGAGGACTTAATTACATCATCCCCATAATTTTTTTCTTTTAAATAATGATATAATCCGTCTGAGTACCTGCCGGCATAACCCAAACCAAATTTATTAAGCATTTCCTCCGAAATCCCCCTGCCGGTAAAATACCCCATCCCGGATTTGCCTTTTTCGCTTCTAAGCAGATAAAAGTAATATCCGGCTGCCAGCTTGTGCATCTCCAGCAGGATTGATTTTGTTTTATCTCTGTTGGAGGTTTCCTTCGTATACTGGGATTCAGTGAGATTCATTCCGATTCTTTCGGCTAAAAATTTTACCGCCTCAGGAAATGTGAGATTTTCATATTCCATAATGAAGGTAAACACATTTCCACCCACTCCGCAGCCGAAGCAATGGTATATCTGCTTTGCCTGTGATACGGAAAAAGACGGTGTTTTTTCATTATGAAAAGGGCACAATCCTACATAAGTGCTTCCCCTTTTATGTAATCCGACATACTCTCCTATTACACCGACAATATCATTTTGCATCCGAATTTCTTCTATTAATTCATCAGGATAATACATGAACTCATTCCTTTACTATATATGCCATGCACTTGGAATAAATAATTCTTCAAATTTTGCTATGGCATATTGGTCTGTCATACCTGCTATATAATCACAAACCACTCTTTCTTCCTTCTCGCCGGAAACTGCAATCATATTCTGATATTCCAAAGGAAGTTCATTGGTATGCTTTTGATAATAACGGTATAATTGCTGCACTAATCGAATTGCTTTTATTTCCTCACCCTTCGCCTTCGGATTTTTATAAACCCTGCTGAACATAAAAGCACGCAGCTCTTTCATGGCATTTTCCACATCGGGGGACATAATAATCGCATTTTTCCCTTCACTATTGGTTACAATATCATGAATAATCCGGTCCAACCGCTCTCTGGTAGAATATCCTAATACTTCCTTTAGATATTCAGGAATATCGTCTTCCCTTAGCAGCTTTGCTCTTATGGCATCATCAATGTCATGATTGATATATGCGATTTTATCCGACCATCTGACAATCTTTCCTTCTAACGTATTGGGATTGCCCTTTGTCTGATGGTTTAAAATACCATCTCTTACTTCATAGGTAAGATTTAAGCCTTTTCCTCCTTTTTCCACCAAATCGACAATTCGCAAGCTTTGGATATTATGGGCAAAGCCATCAGGGCATACTTCATTTAACGCTTTTTCTCCGGCATGTCCAAAAGGCGTATGTCCCAAATCATGACCCAAAGCAATCGCTTCCACCAAATCTTCGTTTAAGCGCAAAGCTTTTGCAATTGTTCTGGCATTTTGGGACACCTCTAAAGTGTGTGTTAATCTGGTTCGATAATGATCTCCCTCGGGCGTTAAAAAAACCTGGGTCTTATGCTTTAATCTTCGAAAGGATTTACAGTGAAGAATTCTGTCCCTGTCTCTTTGATATACCGGCCGTATATCACAATCCTCTTCCTCGACAAGCCTGCCTTTCGAATTTTTGCTTAAGGAAGCATAAGGGCTTAAATATTGACTTTCCCAATCTTCTAATTTCTCTCTTATAGACATAAACAGCCACCTCTCTTACCAGATACGGAACGTGGAACATTTTATGAATTTATAGGCGCAGTCCAATTACACCGGAAATTAAAATATATTGACGGTTATAGCCTGTCTATAATTTATATATTCTTCAAAATATTGCAAAATCCTTTTTTCTATTTATTATTTATTGAAAAGTTTATAGAAAATTAATAAAAATAGGGGCTGCGATAACAGTGATAATGCCGGTAACGATAATGGCAAGGCTGCTCATGGCCCCCTGTATTTCTCCTATTTCCAATGCCTTGGCAGTACCGATGGCATGGGCTGCCGTACCGCAGGCCAATCCCTGTGCCAGCGGCTCTTTAATACGAAGCAGCTTAAACAAAAGTGAGGATATTACACTGCCGAATATGCCCGTCAAAATAACACTCATAACCGTAACAGCCGGTATGCCCTGCAGTTCTTCGGACACTCCCATGGCTATTGCCGTCGTAATGCTTTTTGGTAATAAAGAAGCATACAGGACGTGATCAACTCTAAAGAGAACCGTCAATGCCAAAATAGTAATACAGTTAGCCATAACGCCTGCGAAAATACTGACTAAAATCAAAAGCATATTATCTTTTAAAATTCTATACTGCTTATATAAAGGAACTGCCAGACATATGGTGGAAGGTGTTAATAAAAAGGTTATGTATTTAGCACCGTTATCATATGTCTCATAATCAATATGTAAAATTTTTAATACCAGGATAATGATTATCATACTGAGCAATAAGGGATTACATAGTGTGATCTTTATCTTTCTGCTGATTATGATTCCCATATAATAGGCAAGTAAGCTTAAGGTAAAACCAAAGTATATTGAGTTTGAGGCTATTTCATTCATGCTCCTTTATCTCCCTGTTTTTTTTGTTATTCTTCAGACCTATGAGGTATTGGGACAGGATACCGGTTACCGCCATGACAATCACCGTAGACAGCATGGATATAACGGCTATTGACAGCAGGCTGTCGGATACCTGCAGATAGGTGTTCATAATACTCACACTGGGCGACACAAATAATAAGGGCATAATAACCAATAAAAAATCAGCGGTTTCTTCTATTGCACTTAGCTTTATAAGCCCCGTGCATAAACAAAGAAATAATAACAATAATCCGTAAACACTGGCAGGGACAGGTAAGGGAATCCAGTAATTTAACAGTTCTCCTATAACGGTAATTCCTCCAATGATCAGCATTTGAAATAAATATTTCATTTTCGCCCATTCCTTCCTCTATAAAGTGAAAAAAGTACATACCATAACGGTATATACTTTTTGTATGCGGGAAAAGGGACTTGAACCCTCACGAAAATTCATTCACATGATCCTTAGTCATGCCTGTCTGCCAATTCCAGCATTCCCGCATTTTCTACATGCCATGTTAACACGCTAAATTATAGTAGCATGGTGTCAAAAAAATGTCAACATTAAATTAATATTAATTTCCGCTGTCTTTTTATCCATGGAGCTTTATTTTTCCTTTGTCTCCCGTGCAAAATATAAACACACAAAAAAAATGATAACCAGCATTACCGTATCCAAAAAACGCAGGTATAATTGAGATGTTATCAGCCTGCTGATTCCATAATAGGAAATAACCCGATATAATATGGCACTCGGTATAACAAAAAGAAAATATTTCCTGGCATTAAATTTTTTCATAATGTATCACTCCTGTTCCTATTTTATTACTATTCGGCCATGCATTGAAAAACATATTCCGGCACAGAAAAATCCGCTTGCCAATATTGCATACATTTTCCAATTATATGGCGTTTAACCGCGATGAGATAGCAGCGAAACCGAGCCGGCATGGCTGATTTAACAATTAATTGCAGTGATAAATAAAATTTATAAAAATTATAATTGACTTCTTCTCAAAAAGGTTATAAAATAAACAACGTAGTTCGTCTGGCAGTCGTGGCGGAATTGGCATACGCGCATGATTCAGGTTCATGTCCACGTAAGTGGGTTCGGGTTCAAGTCCCGTCGACTGCACTCTTCAAATACTTAGCCTTATTACGGGTTAGGTATTTTTTTATTTCATAGGATTAAAATGTCAAAAGCCCTATCCCATAAACAAGCCCCGGGGACGGACTTGTCCGCTTTGCACTTTTCTTTCCTGAAGTATACCATAGCATTAACCGTCTGTAAAATAAATAATCCTAAGGATAAAGATACTAGATTTACTCATCCCCTGACTGTCGGATATGGGCAGGAGCCTAAATTTCAAATAATCCGCAGGGACAGCGGTGCCGTTTATAATTGCTTTGCTATTCTTGTATCCACTCCAATAATTCTTTTTTTACTTGTTCCAAAATGAACTGACCTATGCTTTTGTCACCATCTTCTCCAATCAAAGTACAATTTAATGTGCATGTATTCCGAAACGTACTAACAGAAAGCTGAAAGTCAGGGGGGAGCCGATAGGTTCCCGTCAAACAGCATTCTTTGATATGACAGTCCTGAAAATACAGCTTTTCATGGTCGACTATTCCCATGTTGGTATAGGAAACAGGGAGCAAAGGATAGCCCGCCCTGATTGCTTTCTTCAATATAAAATGTGGTGTTTTATGAAAAGCAAAGTTGAGCAGCCACATACCCGCAAAGCAACGGCAGCGGTCTTTTTGAAGATTCATTTCAATACAAACCTGTGATAGGGTTTCACTGAACCCATGCCGTGAATTGATTTCTACAATGATTTTTTTATAAATTCCGGTCATATTTGCTACGGTTAGATTATCCTGCTTTGGCTGAAATCTACGCAAATCAGCCGGGCAGGGCAAAACTATCCTATCCGTTTTTTGTAAACGGGCTATGACGCGGGCGTAGGCCGCCATAAAAGCATGGTTGAGTGTTGCGCCGCTTTTCTTTGCCTTTGCATGAATGGCAGTCAAATCATTTGGAGCGATTGTACTGTTCAAACAGAAAAACCGCATACCATTGTCAAAAGGCCGCAGGGGAACGACATCAATTCGTCTGCCGCATTTTGTCTGCTCTGTTGGCGGTTGAACATGGATATTCTTCAAAAGAGAAGAAATATCCCTTGTGTTCTGTAATTTACTGCCCGGAGAGGCGCCGTTGTAAAGTGCCGCCAGCAAATAGAGATATTGCAAAAAACCTGCACCGTCGGATAAAATATGGCTCATTCCGATAACGATAATGCTTTGCTGTTCTTCCTTATAGATAGAGATTTGTAGCTGGGCATTTTTACTTAAATCCCACCAAAAATCTGCTTCCAATCCCAAACGGTCAAGAATAAATACATTTTCAACAGTTAAGCCCCGATTGACAAAGCCCGCTCTCTTAAAGTCATAAGTATAAAGAATTTCAGGGACATATTGGCTGGATAGATTAACTGCGTCTTTCAATTTTTCAATGTCAAGATTTCCTTGTATCACCATTCGGCAATACAGCAACGGATATACTTTATTGCTATGAGCGGCTTCCACAAAATCCAGGCTTTCACATTTTGTCGTATTGTTGTGTAAACCCTTTGTTTTTCTGCGGCAAAAGTCTATTGCTTTGTCCTTGAAGCTGATTCCCGCAATCCCTATAAGCCCTGTAATGATAAAAACAGTCAACGACAATTCCCAATCCCCTTGGCGCATGGTGGAGCCAATCATGGTTGAGGATAACACGCACGGAATAGGGGCAAGGCAAATCAATAGACCGGAAACATTACCATATAAAGCACCCGCCAGAATTTCCACCGGCTCACCGGGAATAAAAGCGATTATGACTTGAACTATCTGTATTGCCAAAACCAGCAGCATACCCGCGCCGCCCATCTTGTTTATCCACTTTTGTATCCCGGCTTGATAGTCCGGTTCTGATAATCGTTGAAAGTAGGGCAGCAGTATAATTGTCAACCCAATGACAAGGCCAACAAATAAAATGCAGTAAGCAATTACCTGTCTACGAGTTTTTTTGTCCATAGGCTTTTTCTCCGCTACCCGAATTTGTTTCCCGTAAAGTAATTTCATAAACAAATTCAAGTTTCCTGTGATAATCCAGCTCCACAAAATCCGTGGGCTTTACGTGAGCGGCGTTTCGCTCAAAGTAATTCAAACCGGCAATTTCCAGCATGGTATATACAAACTGTGAACAAAACATAATGTTTGGCCGGTATGAAAACTTTAACGCCAGCCCCAAGAGGTTGTACGCGCTGCCCTGCATATTGATTTCTTGTATCTTGTCAAGAACAATACGTTTTTGTCCGCTGTTTGCAGAAAGCTGATACACCATAACAGCGGAATCGTTATTTCGGGTTAACCGTTCCAATAATTCAGGATTCAGACCGGGGGGCAGTACCTTTTCACCCCCGGTATAACTAATCACGGTATGCAGCTCCGGGTCAAATGAAATAGAAACGTGATTGTACTGTTTATTGGTGAATAACCCGATAACCTCACTGGGCACGGTTTTTGTTTTGGCAACAACAAGATAAATGTACCCGTTATCCAAAGCCCCGTATGCTTTTTGGAAATACTCGTCTGTAAGACTTCCGTTGTTGACATAAGAAAATGAACTATGCCGCGGCAGGTTCTGTATGATTTCATCCAGGCGGACTTTCGATAGCACCTGCCCCGCTTTCTTTACTCTTTCTATGTTGGAAACCACCGCGTCCCTGTCATAGAATAAGAGCGAATAGGGCAAAACGGATTGTTCGCCCACCACAGGGGCAGCAAGGTTATCAATACTATGGAAAAAGAAACGCCGTTGCACCAAAAAGGGGATAAACACGATAAGTACCCCTAATAAACGGCATAGATCGTAAATCAACCGGCTTTCCTCAAATGGCCGGATAAAATAGGTATTTATCAGGATTTGTGCCACCATGATAAGGGCATATATAGCCACCTGAATAATTTTTTGCCATGCGGTTGAGGAAGAAAACACGGCGAAGAAAAACAAAAATACAAAGCAAAAAATATATACAAGGTTATAGCTGGTATAGCCGCCGCCCCAATACAGGGCGGCGCAAGCCAAAACAATGATAGGCAGCAATAGCAAAAGAAAAGTGCTCTGTTTCATTGCGTTACCTCTATATCCCCGTTGTTTGTTTCTACTTTAACGGTTACGGTCGGATTATCACCGACAACCCCGCTTGTCGTGCGCCCGTTAATAATAACGTCTTGTTGAAAGGTCGTAGATATCGAACCGTTTTTGGTTGTAGCCTCAAATCCAAACTCCAAATTTTCCGGCAGGGTGAGAGTAATGCTGTCATTTTTGTTGAAGAAAGAAAGGTCGCCGCTTACCTCGGTATATACGACATTCAGACTGCCGGAATTGTTCGCCTTATAGCTGCCGGAACCAATGGCTGACTTTATATCTGCGTTTCCGCTTGTAGAGGTATAGGTGACATTTCCGTTTAATTCGGTACAGCTAACGCTGCCGCTGGTTGTTTCCAGCCTGATTTGATCTGCTTTAATGTTTCCTAAATCTAAAGTCCCGCTGGTGGAAGATAAATGAATATCGGAAGCAACCGCATTATCCATTGTGACATTTCCGGACGAGTTATCAATACGGAGCATAGATAAATCCAAACTTATACCGGAAAAATCAATATCCCCATTCGTTGAAGTAACGGTAAGATTTTTATGGTAGATTTCAGGCAAATAAACCTCAATATACCGGGAAAAGCCGTCCTTAAAAAACGGTTTGCCGCCCTCACTTATATGGATGCTGTCATTACGCTCCGTTACCTTGGCATAATAGCTGTCTTTGTTTTTTGTCATGTATTCCTTGATTACAAGATCGTCGCCGTCACTTTCAAAGAAAGTGATTTTTTCTTCATCGTAGGAAATCGTCAGGGACGATATTCCATCAAGGGAAAATCCAAGTTCATTCGCCATTTGAGAGGACTTGGAATTGGAGCAGCCGACAAACGCGAATAAAGACAAAATAAGAACCATCCCTAATATAGTTGTTTTTTTCATCATAATTTACCTCACTTTTAATAAATGAATCATTCATTCATATTTTCCGCAAAAATTAGAGGGCTTCCATGCCCTGCTAATTTAGTTTTTGTATGCAGACAGAATATTGTCCATACAGATTTTTTTCGCCAGCTCCAGAGAAATATCAGAGGTTTCAAAAGATGTATACCGTCTATCCATGGCCCACCAGGTAAGAATTTCAATGATCAGGGTAGTGGTTAGCTCCAAATGCTCCATTGGCCGCACTGTGCCGCTGTTAATAAAAATTGCTAAGTACCGGGACATTGTATCAAGAAATTTCCTGCGGTATGCCTTATAATGTTCCGCCAGAAGCGGAAACTCAAACTGATTTTTTTCAATAAACAAACAGCCGACAGCATACCGGGCAAAAATATCATATGCGTCTGAAATCAAGTCTTCAAAGCTGTAACCGGCAGCGTCGTTTTCCAGGTGTTCTGCAAAGCCGTTTTGTGACTGTGCAAGCAAGGATACGATTTCATCTTCCACACCTGAAAATAAATTATCTGTAATAGGTCTTTCAAATTCCCTGTTTATGAAGTCCGGGTCAATGGTACATTTCAAAACAAAGTGCATGATTTCTTTTTTTCCCGCAAAGTCATGGTAAATGGTTCCCACAGAAACGCCTATGGCTTCTGCTATATGGCTAATCTGCGTTCTGGCATAGCCTTGACGTAAGAATAATAGCGTTGCGGCCTCCGCTATTGCTTTAATTCGCGTATCCAAAATTACTCTTCCTTCCCATGAATGAATTGTTCATTTACATGATACGTCATAAATAAGCAATTGTCAATACGAAAAGTAACTACATATATGCCTTATTTTCACAAGCTCGTCGCAGGACGGCTAAACAAGAGTGAAACGCAAAAACGGAGCTTATAACTTGTGTTATTTCTTTTTCCGCATGATAAAATTTCCGGCGAGCAGCAAGGCTGCCGCTACTATAATTATGGAAAAGGAAAGGATATCCCATACGTCAAAAAATGGTTCCGAAATAATGCTATTAAGGCTATAGTTAATTAAAACACATACGGGAATTGTAAGCAGCAAAGATACGGCAGACGCAATTAGTTTCCTTGATTTCAATATTTTAAATACTGCGAAAACGACCCAAAGAAATACCATGGAAATAGCAGCTATTGGAATACCAATGGGTAAAATCAAATTACTCATATCAATTAAATAATCCAATATATACAGAAAAGGAACAATTAAGACACTCAGTGCAATCATTGTTCCACAGATTCCTTTTTCGCCAAACTTTATAACCGGAAAAAATACCAGCCAGGTAAAAACAATTGAGCTAATCGGAAAAAGTGACCAAGTAAAATTGCCGGAAATCGCCATGTCACAGATAGCACATACTGCAATGCCCGCCAAAAGCAGTAAAGAAAATACAATTGCACATATAGCCTGTATGGACTTTGCTTTGTTTTTTACCGTTTTATCACCATAATGCAAGGCGATATCAATTGTTTCAACATCTTGGGTATGGGCATCGCTTTTTTTACCGTTTAACAATTCACTTATTGTTACACCAAATATATCTGCAATGGAAGGTAAAAGCGATATATCCGGACAGCTTAACCCTCTCTCCCATTTTGAGACTGCCTTGTCCGTAATATTTAATTTTGCCGCCAGCTCTTTTTGTGTCATCTGATGGAATTTTCTTAATTCGGAAATAAATTGTCCCATCTTTTCATTATTCATTCAAAAACACCTCCTAACTCTATTTTATTGGACAATATACGATACCGCAATCAACCATTTGCCGATTTCGGTGGAATAAACCAATGGTTGACCTTAAAAATAATCCTGCATATCAGTATAACATAAAAAATAGAACAAAGCAGAAACTTTTTTGCATCTGTTTTGTCCTATCCTTCTCAATCGGAGTGACAAGATTCGAACTTGCGGCCTCCGCCTCCCTAAGACGGCGCTCTAGCCAAACTGAGCCACACCCCGTTATATATTCGTAACGTTCCAAACCCTTATAAATACTAGGTTTCCTGAATGCCACGAATGTTATTATAACCTACTGCAAAGCAAAAATCAAGTATTTTTTTTAAGTTCCAACCTAATGTTAGTTCAGCCATGCAGGGCCGATTCCTTTGTGCAATCGGCCTTAAGGGTGAGAGGGAGATCAAGGATAACTAATTCTATAAGCAAACTTTAATTGGCTTACCTATCTTTATTTCGTTCTCTGAAATAATAGAATCGTATGCTAAAATATTTACTCCCTTTTCTTTCGCCGTCTTTAATGCGGCGGCAAATTTCGGATCTCTTTCCGTATTAGGAGTGAAATAACTTATTTTATTCATTTGTATAAGAAAAAACAGATATCCCAAATAGCCTTCGTCCACAGCCTTTATCATCTCATAAATATGCTTACTGCCCCTTTCCGTAGGTGCGTCGGGAAACAGTGCGATTCCTCTTTCCTCCAACGTGACCCCTTTAACTTCTATAAATCCTTTCCGACGGTCCTTTTCGAAGTACAAATCAAATCGGGAATTGCCATAAACAACTTCTCTTCTTAATGCACCAATATTGGAAAGCTCCTTTATCTTCCCCTCCAGGACCCCGTCATAAACTACTTTATTCGGTACCTGCGAATCAATATTAATCAACATATTTCCTTTATTCGCCGCAATTATGGAATACTTTGTCTTTCTGTTTTTATTTTCCGACTGTTCTAAAATTACTTTCGTTCCTTCTTTTAGTATTTCTTTGCATCGGCCCGTATTTTTTACATGAACAATTTCTTCCCTGTTATCTATTTTAACATGAGCGATAAATCTATTGGGGCGTTTTATAAATTCAGCACTCTTTACAGAAGTATATTGCATTTTTGTATTTCTCTCCCTGTCATTAGTATTACAATCCTATTTTTTTACATTTAACCATTATACTCGTTAACTGCCTATTTAGCAATGTCCGGATAGGGATAGCGAATTAAAAACCGGGCGCACTTACGGCTCAGCCATGCAAGCTTGATTCCGTCACTGCAGAAACAGCTATTTTCAATTGTTTATTGCCGGCTAAAGCTGCTGCCATACTGGCTACAATGTGGCTGATTAAAATGGCTGCCCAAATACCGGTCAATCCAAATCCGAAATAAGAAAGTAAATAAGCAAGAGGCATACGAACAATGATATAGTAAAAAATCATGAGGAACATGCTTTCAGAAGGCTTTCCCATTCCATTAAGCACCCCTAAAAAACCGTTTGTAATGGTATTAAGGATGTAGCCGATGCCGACTATCAGAAAATATTGTCCGACAATAACCGCTGCATCATCACTTTGGACAAATAAACCGGAAAGCTGTTTGGACATTCCGACAATGAAAACCGATAAAACTATCAGCAGGCCGCAGCCATAGCATAAGGCATATTTTAAATAGCTTTTTGCCCTGTCATATCGTTTTCCGCCTGCACATTGACCGATAATTGTCGTCAAAACCATATTTAAAGCCATAGCCGGATAAAACAGAACCGTTTCTAATTTTCCGGAAACTCCATAAGCTGCAATAGCCGATATACCATATGAGCTTATAAGCGCCGTCAGAAATGTGGTGCTGATTGCAGGAATACTCTGCTGCATTACAGAAGGTATCGCTTTTGCAACAAGCGGCACTATATCAGCCTTATTGAATCGTGAAATATGAAAAGAAAAAAGTTTTTTCTTTCCAAGGTATAAAAGCATAACAACGAGACAAATGTTTTGAGAAAGAAGCGTTGCAACAGCGGCACCCTTGAATCCCAACGCATGAATAAAGACAGGATCTAAAACCGCATTCAAAACCGTACATATCAGCATGGCAATCATCTGGAAAACGGAATTCCCAAAGCTCCGAAGAACCGCAGTGAAATAGCAATATAAATAAACAGACAGATATCCCAGCAAATAAATGGACAAATATTCATATGCCAATTGATAGGTTTCAGGCGGTGTCTGTAAGAGCAAAAGTATTGGCTTCAGGAACAGTTCAAGAAGAATAGCAAGACCAAGAGGAAACAGAACTGCCATGACCAAAGAAGCGGCAATTATGCTTTCCGTTCTCTTCTGATTTTTAGATCCAATCGCCTGAGACAGCAGAATAGAAATCCCATTGGTCGCACCCATTGCGACAGAAGCTAAAATCAAAATAATGGGAGTTGAATTTGTCAGCGCAGCATATGCAGTTTCACCTAATAAATTTCCAATCCATAGACTGTCTACTAAGTTATAGGACATATTCAGAAACATAGCGGCAATCACAGGCAGTGCCATTGCCATCAGGCACCGTTTTGTATTTCCTTCGATAAAATCAATTTTTAATTGCATCCGTATTCTCCTTTATTATGAATGAATTTCATTCAATATTTTTTCTTTAAGTTATCCCTGCCATATCAGACAGGGACAGTTTAAAATTTTTCTAATAATTCGAGCAAAAAGGTATTAATTCGTTTTACTCTTTCTTCACCGGAAAGCTCAAAACGAAGCAGAATAC
>CAMJWQ010000067.1 GCA_946409475.1 uncultured Lachnospiraceae bacterium | reverse complement strand
TGCATATATTATCATTACATCTTTAGGAATTTCATTCATCATGATGGCGGGAGAGATTGATTTATCGGTAGGTTATGCCATATCTCTTAATGGGGTAATATCAGCGCTTTTATTAACGAAGGCCGGTATGCCTGTTGTAGCAGTTGCCATCTTTTCCATCATCTTAGGAATATTTCTTTCTGTTATTAATATGCTCCTCGCATATAGATTAAAATTACAGCTCTTAATGGCAACTATAGGAACTATGACTATATTTCAAGGTATTTCCTATGTATTATCACAATCAAAAACAATAAGCGGATTACCGGACAGCTTTAAAGCGATTGGTCAGGCCTATTTAGGACCCATCCCTATTCCCGTTTTAATTATGGTAATTTTATTTATTATAGTAAGCTTTATATTAAACAGGACGTATATAGGGCGTTATGTATTTGCAATGGGGGGGAATCAGGAAGCAGCCAGATTAGCAGGGATTAATGTCTTTGGAATGAAGATGTTTATTGCCATTATGGCAGGTGCAATGACAGGTCTTGCTGCAACCATACTTTGTGCAAGACTGGGATCCATTCAGGCGAACTCCGGTGCAGGCCTTGAATTTACCATAATTACTGCCGTATTACTCGGTGGAGTAAGTGTAAGAGGAGGAGAGGGTAAGATTTCAGGAGTTGTAGCAGGTGTTCTGATACTGGCAATTTTATCAAACGGAATGCAGCTGGCAGGTTTAGACGTTTATTATCAGTTTATAGCGAAAGGCATTATTATGCTGGGAGCAATAGGTTTTGATGTTTACCAGTTAAACAGAAAGAATCTGATAAAAAATAAAGTGAAAGAGAAAAGTATCGGTAATTAGTCCGGAAGCATGCGAGGTAACTATGGATATAAATTCTTCTATATTAAGTGACGGAATGGTATTACAAAGAGGCAGGAATATTAGAATAACCGGCAGCGGGATAGAGGGTACTTTAATCACTGTAAAATTCCAGCATGAAGAATACAAATGTATCGTTCAATCGGGGAAATGGGATGTCACCTTAACCGCTCTTCAGACAGGAGGACCCTTTGAGCTGTCTGTAGATTCTGTGCGGGAAACAATAGCGATTAAGGATATCCTGGTTGGGGATGTATATCTGATGAGTGGTCAGTCAAACATGGATCTATCGATACAATGGGTATACCAAAGCTTTAAAGAGGAAATTGACGGTGATTCTTTTACCGATATAAGACAATTTAAGGTTCCCATTGCTTATGATTTTGAAAAGCCTCAGATAGAAGTGCCGAAAGGCCGTTGGTCAAAGGCAGAAGGTTCGGACTTATTTGAATTTGGTGCAGCAGGGTATTTTTTTGCAAAGGAGCTATATCAAAAATATCAAATTCCCATAGGCCTGATACAAACGGCAGTTCCCGGTGCTCCTATAGAAGCATTTATGGAGAAAGGCTGCCTGGAAGAAAAATACTATCCGGAATTTGAAAATAAGCTGTGTTTACATGCCAATTTCATTAAAAAGGAATTGAAAAAAGAAGAAAAAAAGAATAAGAAATGGCATGAGGAGCTTAGGAATAACGATCTGGGATTAACGGACAAAAAATGGTATGAGAAGGATTATGATGACAAGGCTTGGGAGGTCTGTTCTCTTCCTGTGTTAATAAATGACACTGCCATTAAGGAGAAATCTGCAATTATTTGGTTTCGTAAAGATATTTTCCTTTCCGAAGACATCTCTGCTGATGGGATACTAAATCTGGGTATGATTATTGAAGAAGATTCTGCTTATGTCAATGGGGTATGTGTCGGCTCTACAGATTATCAATATCCCAGAAGACGTTATGAGGTACCGAAGGAGGTATTACAAAAGGGAATAAATTCTATTTGTGTCAGAGCTGCGGTGGCAGACAGTATATGCCGTTTTTGGGAGAAAAGAGATTACAGTCTGGAAGTCAACGGGATGAAATATGATTTAACAGGAGAATGGAAATATTGCTATGGAACCATTCTTTCTGCTAAGGCTCCTGGAAAGACTTTTTTTGAATATAAACCGACGGGAGTTTATAATGCTATGCTGGCCCCGCTTATTTCCTATCCCATATCTGCGGTGCTCTGGTATCAGGGAGAGTCAAATGCCCTGAACTATGAGGGGTATTCTCAAAAATTTGAAAAGCTAATTACCTTATTTCGAAAGAATTATAAGGATGCTCAACTGCCATTTTTCTATGTTCAACTGGCTAATTACGAAGAGCCTCACGATCACTTAACAAATGGGATGAGCTGGGCATTTTTAAGGGAAGAGCAAAAAAAAGCACTTACCATACCAAATACGGAAATGGTAGTGTCCATTGATGCAGGGGACGAAACCGATCTTCATCCCCAGGATAAGAAGACCATTGGATACCGATTATCCTTGTGTGCCCGCAAATATATTTATCATGATAAGGTATCATGTAAAAGTTCAGATATACTTTCCGTCAAAAAGGAAGAGTGGAAAGTTACGATATTCTTTGACAGATCTATTCGCATAAAGAAAACGGATGAAGAGCATATCAGCGGATTTGAAATCAGTGATGAAAAGGGCCGCTTTTACCCGGCAGAAGCAGAAGTAGGCTCTGATTTTTTAATAGTTTATTCAAAGCAGGTGAAGGATGCGTGGGAAGTACGATATCTTTGGAGAAATAATCCGAAGGGAATTTTATTAGAAGATAACACCGGACTGCCGGTAGGACCGTTTCACATAATAATTAAATCAGGCAGTGGGCGTTTTTTCTAATCACTTGACAAATGTTATGAAAACATATAATATCATTCTTAACCTACCGAAATAATAGGAGAGGATTTGGCAGATATGAAATTCTATAAGTATTTATCGGTGACTGAAAAAAAATCAATAATGATGTGCATGTGTTTCTGTAGCTTTATGAAATTAAATAAATCTATGGCATCTTTTCATGCGCGTTATTAATTTGCAAATCCTTAGGACATATTTTTTAACAACAGGTGCATGATAGTGTGTACCTGTTTTTTTGTATGGAGAGTTAAAGTGGGATTACCCACTTTGTTAATTAGGAGGCTGACAACAGTATGACTTTACAGCAATTACGATATGCCATTACCATTGCAGATTGTAAATCCATGAACGAGGCTGCAAAATACTTATATATTTCCCAGCCAAGTCTTTCTTCTTCCATTAAGGATTTGGAGAGTGAAATCGGCATCCCCCTGTTTCGCAGAACCAACAGAGGGATTACCATAACTCCGGAGGGAGATGAGTTTCTGGGCTATGCAAGGCAGGTGGCAGAGCAATACCAGTTAATTGAAGACAGATATGTGGATAAAAAAAGTGTGAAGAAAAAATTCAGTGTATCTATGCAGCATTATTCTTTTGCCGTGAAAGCATTTGTGGAAATGGTAAAGCAGTTCGGAATGGAGGAATATGAGTTCGCCGTACATGAAACCAAAACCTATGAGGTTATTGAGGATGTGAAAGAGATGAAAAGTGAATTGGGAATTCTCTATGTGAATGACTTTAACAGAAAGGTGATGACAAAAATATTAGCAGACAATGATTTGGAATTTCATGAACTATTTCCATGCGGCACTTACGTATATCTGTGGAAAGGAAATCCCCTGGCAGAAAAAGATACCATAACCATGAGGGATTTGGAAGAGTATCCCTGCCTTTCCTTTGAGCAGGGAACGAATAATTCTTTTTATTTCGCCGAGGAAGTTCTAAGTACCTATGAGTATAAAAGAATTATTAAGGCAAATGACCGGGCCACCATGTTAAATTTAATGGTGGGGTTAAATGCCTATACACTATGCTCCGGTATCATCTGTGAAGAGCTGAACGGCAGTGAATATAAGGCTGTCCCCCTTGATTCTGACGAGATTATGAGCATAGGGTATATCAAAAGGAAAAATACCTCCGTAAGCCCTCTGGGAAAGAAGTACTTAGAGGAGCTGGAGGAATATAAGAAAAGATTGTTATAGGCAAAGCTTATAACAGGTTGACGGTTTTAGATATTAACACTTTTGATGAAGATACTTTATAATACAAATATGGAAAATGAAAAAAAATAAACAATAAAGAGTAAGATAAAAAGATAAATTAAATGTTCTAAAGAAGAAAGTAAAGAAGTAGAAGTAGCAAATCACTAAATCATAGAAAAAACATAAAGTTTATTTAGAAAGGAAATATCAGGGATGCGTACGGTTAAATCATTCGTTTATACAACTATTCATACATCTGTTAATACAATGATGATGCTTTGCTGTGGTTTCATGGAAATGTATGAAATGACAGTTACTGAACATGCGCGTCATATAACCTGAATCAGATTTGAAAAGTAATATAAACTTTGATGATAACAGGTACGCGCAACGTGTACCTGTTTTTTACGCGAGTAATGAGCCAAACGCAAATTTATTTGCACTTGGCGAATACCGCGATAACCAGACCGAGCGAAGCGAGAGGCTGGGCTGCGCGAAAGCATGAGGCAATGGAGGAGAGATATGATACGATTTGAAAATGTAAGTAAGCGCTTCGAAGCAGAGGGGCACGCAGTAGAAGCTGTTAAAAATGTGAATTTAGAAATGGAAAAAGGTAAGATATACGGTATTATCGGATTTTCCGGCGCAGGAAAATCTACACTGGTCCGCTGTATTAATCTTTTGGAAAGGCCGACAAATGGAAAGGTTTTCATTGATGATACGGAGCTTACAGGACTTTCGGATAAAGAGCTGCGGGAAAAAAGGAAAAAGATCGGTATGATATTCCAGCACTTTAATCTCTTTTCCTCCAGAAATGTATTTCAGAATGTTTCTTACCCATTGAAGCACAGCGGATTAAAGAAAGAGGAAATTAACAAAAAAGTGAATTCTCTGTTGGAGCTGGTGGGACTTAGTGATAAAGCAAAGGCTTATCCGTCACAGCTTAGCGGAGGTCAGAAACAAAGAGTGGCCATTGCAAGAGCCTTAGCCAATGATCCCCACATACTCCTTAGCGATGAGGCCACAAGTGCTCTTGATCCCCAAACGACCAAATCCATCTTAAATCTTTTGAAAGAACTGAATGAAAGGCTGCAAATCACAATCGTAGTGATAACCCACGAAATGCAGGTAGTAAAAGAAATTTGCGTTAAGGTCTTTGTCATGGAGGACGGAGAAGTAGTAGAAGACGGAGATGTTTTTCAGGTATTTGCCAATCCAAAGAAGAAAATTACAAAGGATTTTGTAGACAGTACCTCTAATCTGAACAAAATTCATGAGCTGATAGAGAAGAAGGTTTCCGTAACGGAGCTGTTTCCCGGTGAGTGCATTTTGAAATTCAAGTATTTGGAAAGAAGTGTATCGGAGGCTTTGGTATCACAGATATCCAGGCAATTTCATTTGGACATCAATATTATTTTCGGAAACATTGAATTGATTGGAGAAAATCCCATTGGAGGCCTGGTATCCATCGTAAAAGGAAAGCGGGAGGATATTGAGGAAGCGATTTACTATTTAAGACAAAAAAATGTAGGAGTGGAGGTGATTTTAGATGCAGGAGTTATTGAATGATCTATTACCCAATGTTATGACAAAGCTTCCTGATTTTTATAAAAGTGTAGGAGAGACATTAGTAATGCTGCTCTGGTCAGGCTCCATATCCTTTGTCTTAGGAATGATTTTAGGAATTACGCTGACTATGACTAAAAAGGGCGGTATCCTTCAAAATACCGTAATCTTTCAGATATTGGATAAAGGAATTAATTTTTTCCGTTCCATACCCTTTATTATTTTACTGGCAGGTCTTATACCCCTTACCAGATTAATTGCCGGAACCGCAATTGGGGTAGAGGGTGCCATTGTACCTTTAGTATTCGGAACCGTTCCTTTTTATTCCAGACAGATTGAAGCAGCACTTGCGGAATTAAATCCCGGTCTTGTGGAAGCAGCCCAGTCTATGGGTTCCGGGAAATTAGAAATTATTTTCAGGGTATATCTAAAGGAATGTATCGGAGGGATAGCAAGAGGTACCACCATAACAGCCATAAGCCTCATTGGGCTGACTGCCATGGCAGGGGCCGTAGGCGCCGGAGGACTTGGGGATTTTGCCATACGGTTCGGGTATCAGAGAAATCAGATAGATGTCACCTATGTAGCCGTTATCGTATTAGTTCTTTTAGTAAGCTGCATTCAGCTGTTTGGAACCTATATTGAAAAAAAACATACACATTAAGATGCATTTCCTAAACTCCCTAAAGGAGCTTAAATCTAATCATGAACTTGCATTAACTATGGAAAACCCGGAGTTAAACTACCGGTTTAAATAAAACATAAAAATAAAGAGAAAAAGAAAAGAGGAAAATAATTATGAAAAAATTTAATGTGAAAAAGGCAGTCTCTGCTATAGCAGTTTTAGCAGTTGCCCTTTCCGTAACGGCATGTGGAAGTAAAGATAAGGAAAGTGAGGAGGTAACCGTAAAAGTCGGAGTTGTGGGAGAAGCCAATGAAATGTGGGATCCGGTAATCGAACAGTTAAAGGAAGAAGGTATTCAAATAGAATTGGTCAGCTTTACAGATTATACGACTCCGAATCAGGCTCTTGACAACGGAGAAACGGATTTGAATGCATTCCAGCATTATGCGTATCTGAACAGTGAAATTGAAAATAACGGCTATGAAATTGAAGCTATAGGAGATACCTTTATTTCCGCCATGAATATCTATTCCGATAAAATAGAAGACGTCAGTGAAATTACAGAAGGAGCCAAGATCGCAGTACCGAATGATGCCACCAACGAAGGGCGTGCTTTAAAAATCTTAGAAGCAGCAGGAATTATAACATTGAATCCTGAAGCAGGAGACAGCCCGGAAGTCGCCGATATCACAGATAATTCTCTTAATATAGAATTAGTAGAAGTAGATGCCGGAAACGTATATGCCCTGTTACCGGACGTTACCGCAGCGGTAATTAATTGCAACTATGCATTGGATAACGGGTTAAATCCCGGTGAAGATGCCATATTTCAGGATAATGTCAGCATATATGAAGGAAAAAGCTATGTTAACTTAATAGCAGCCAGATCGGAGGAAGCCGATAACGAAGTTTATAAAAGAATTGTAGAAGTATATCAGTCAGATGCCGTAGAAGAAGTATATGCAGATACGTTTAAGGGAGCTTACATAGCCGCATGGCAGGAATAGATAAAATAGATAAGCTTGACTCTTTGAGATTGGAGGATATGGATGTGGAAGTATTAAAACAAAGGCTGCTGTCTGCCATCGGAGATAAAAATAGAGTTTTATTTGAAGAAGAGGTAGATGATAGATACAAAAGTGATGTGCTGGGAAGAAGGAAGGGAACGGTATGGGCTTTAGTCCGTACCGTTTCTGCTATGGAAGTAAGCAAGGTGCTTAGGTTTGCCTGGGAGAATAATATATCTGTGACCCCAAGAGGAGCAGGTACTAATCTGGTAGGCTCCACCGTGCCCCTAAAGGGAGGAATTGTCTTAGATGTATCGGAAATGAATCATATTCTGGAACTGGATAAGGAGACCTTTACAGCCACTGTGGAACCGGGTGTGACGTTGCAGGATTTTCAGGAATATGTAGAAGGAAAAGGCTTTTTTTATCCTCCGGATCCGGGTGAAAAGACCGCTACAATAGGAGGTAATATCAGTACCAATGCCGGAGGGATGAGAGCCGTTAAATACGGCGTTACCAGAGATTATGTCATGGGACTGGAGGTAGTATTGGCCGACGGAAGAGTCATGACCGTAGGCAGTAAGAATATCAAGGACAGCTCCGGTCTGGCCTTAAAGCATCTCCTGATCGGTTCGGAGGGTACATTAGGGGTTATTACGAAGTGCATTTTGAAAATCATGCCAAAGCCGGAGGCTTCTATAAGCGTACTGGTTCCCTTTGCCGATTTACATACCGGTATGGAAGCTGTCTGGCATATTATTAATGAAAATACAAACCCGACAGCCATTGAATTTGTAGAAAGAAAAATAATAAAACTGGGCGAAGAGTTTTTGGGTCTGCAATTTCCGTACCCACAGGCAGCAGCCTATATTATCCTGACCTTTGATGGTCATCCTTCAGAAATTGAGGCTGACGTTAAGAGAATCGGGCAGCTGGCAAGAAAAAAAGGAGCACTTGACTTCCTGCTGCTGGAAGATAAAGAGACAGCCGCAGATGTCTGGAAAATCAGAGGTGTACTGGTCAAGGCAGTGGAAGCGGTGTCGGAACAGGAGCCTGTAGATATTGTGGTACCCATAAATAAAACAGCCGCATTCATTTCGTTTGTTCATGAATTAGAAAAAAAGAGCGGTATGCAGATGGTCAGCTTCGGACATGCAGGTGACGGAAACGTGCATTTGTGTGTAGTCCGGGGAGAACGCTCACAAAAGGAATGGGAGCGGGAGTTAAAGGAAAATATGGAACAGGTCTATGGTAAGGCCTATGAGCTTGGTGGACTGACATCAGGAGAGCATGGAATAGGGATTAGTAAACAGCATTATTTTCTGAAAGAAACAAACAGTATCAATATACAAATTATGAATGCTATAAAGAATGCATTAGACAGTAAACATATTTTAAATGATGGTAAAGTGTATATATTTCAAAAAGCTATTCAATAACATGAAAAAGCAATATATGACAGTGTTTCTGTTAATTTAATAAGAATTTTTACCCCGATGGATTACCCATCCAATTTTAAAGTTTGAAATCAAAAAATAATGATATATAATGTAACTTATCGGAAGGAAATCAAGCGCGACCAGAGGGAGCATTTGATTTCACCCGATAAGTTAACGAGGAAGCGGAGCTTTGGAGTGTCATCAGAAACGTATTTTTGTTTCTGATGACAACTTATCGGAAGGAAAACAGGCGCGACCAGAATATATATATGAATGAAAGGGATAAAAATGCTCGACATAATAAATATCACAAAGAAATATGAAAATATTGTTGCACTCAATGATGTGACATTTTGTATCCCGGATAAAAATATATACGGATTGATCGGCGAAAATGGAGCCGGGAAAAGTACACTACTTCGATTAGCGGCCGGAATTTCAAAGGCGGATTCCGGTGAAATAAAAATTGATGGTAAAATTATGCCATCTGTTAGTGCAAAAAGAAATATCTTTTATATGCCGGATAATCAGTACTATCCCCGGTATTCCACACCTCTGTCCATAGCATGCTTTTATAAAAGGTTTTACTTAGATTTTGATATGGATGAGTTCAGATATATATTGAACACATTTGAATTAGATGAGAATAAGGTCATTGATAATTTTTCTAAAGGAATGAAGAAACAGGTCTTTATAGCCGCGGGTATCTGTGCCTGTACAAAATATATGTTTTGTGATGAAATATTTGACGGGCTTGATCCTGTTGTGAGAAAATTAGTAAATCAGCTGCTTAGAGATGCTATGGAAGGCAGAAACATGACAATCGTTATGGTTTCACATCACTTGGAGGAATTAGAGAAGATAAGTACGATGAAGGGATTCTTACATCGGGGAAAAATACTAAATAAAAAAGAGCGTGCTGATTTGTATGCAGACCATTCAGAGGAAGTTAAATGAAGTCATTAAAAATGTTTAAAAACTTGTTGATAGAAGATTTGAAAAGCAGATTATGGGTAGTATTCTTAGTGTGGTATATCCTTGGTATGCTTTGTCTTTTGCTGGCAACAAAGGCTTCCATACCTCCGGGTGAACCCAGAAGTTTATATGTAGGTCCTGGTAATACTTCTTTTTTTTATGCCTCTCTTTTGATTGGTTTCGTGTGTGGAGCAGCCGGATTTAGTTATCTTTTATCAGATAAGAAGGCAGATCTTTTATTTAGTCTTCCTTTCTCGCGCAGTCAATTATTTTCTGCAAGCTACTTAAATAGTTTTTTTATTTTTGCAGTACCTTATATTTTCTGCAAGATTCTATTTTTAAGAATATCCGTATCAATGGGATATACAAAATATAGTGAGGCTGCTGCCGGTATGGGATGGGGATGTATCATTGTAATTTTAGGCTATCTTTTTATTTTGAACCTGGTCATTCTGGCTGTATTACTGGCACAAAACTGGGGATATGCCCTTGGGATTGCATTACTGCTATTATTTTTTCCCCGCTTTGTCATATATGTAATAAATCAAGTGTTAAATACTTTTTTCTTATCATATTATAAATCGGAAATATTAACAAAATTATTGGAGCATCTGGATCCTATAATGCTGTACCGGAAAGCTGCCGGATTAGAAGAGTATGCCGATTTGTTTAATTGGTCTGTTAAACCCCATTTATCATATATTTTAGTACTTGCTATTTATACTATTATTTTTTCGATTGTAAATTATTTGATTTTTTGCAGTCATCCGGTTGAACGTAACGGAAGAATGCTTACCTTTAAGATCAGTGAGCATATTTTGCGGTACTTTTGCATTGTACCGGCAGTTATATGGATTGTTTGCAAGCTGCAGGCGCTGGCATTACACGGTTCTTCAATAGTTCTTGCAGCTATCGGAATACTTTTCGGCACATTGGTCATGCATGGGATGATAAATATAATTCTTTCTTTTAATGCAAAGAGAATAGCAGCTGAAAGAATAAAGCTGCTGATAGAAATTTTTTGCATAAGTGTTTTGTTCTGTGCTTTATGGGGTACCGGCAGAGTGAAGACTAAAATGCCTGAGCTTCAGGAAATCGATTCTATGGCGATTGCATTTCTTCCTATTGACAGCGGAAATGATGCAGATACCGTTTTAGAGCAGATGCAGCTGGAGGGGGCTTGCATGGAAAGGGCATTCAATTGGGTGAAGGGAAATAGAACGGATGAGGTAAGCGATTCCTATGAAGTATTAATTAAGTACGAAAAGAAAAATGGTATCAGCCAGTATCGGCGTTATTATATCGATGGGACTGCCATTAATGATTTTAATAATATATATCAGTCGGAAATGTATAAAAAAGGGGTTTATCCTGTTCTAATGTTGGATTCACTTCATAATTATGATATCGAATGGTCTAATGGAATGGAATCGTATGTTCTGGATCTTAATGAGCAAGAAAAACAGACACTATGGAATGCTTATAAGGAGGATTTGATCCGGCTCAGCATTCAGGATATAAAAAATATGGTGCCTATTGGGAGGTTAACTTTTAAATCAACTAAAGGCAGGGATGATAGAACGGGATACATATATGCAAATTTTACCGGCACGATAAATCAGCTCGAAAGCTATGGTATTGAAGCAGAAAAAAGCATTTCCGATTATCAGATAATAAAGGTTATTGCGGAGCACTACAAGGTAACATATGAGCTATTATACAGTTGCAAAGCTATTGACTGGCAGAACGTGATAACGGATAAGGAGGCTATTGAAGAGCTTGCTCCCGGTATTTTTTGTGAGGAATTTTGTGTAGATAATGAATTAAATGAAAAGAACAAATTACTACATTTAATAGTTTATTATAGAGATTCTGCCGGAAGAACATTTCGTACGGTAAATTGCAGGACTGGGGCCGATCCCGGAGATAACGAGATATTAAAGAAGTTCATGTACAGACAGAAGGCAGATAATTAAACGCAGCAGAAAAACCGTTCATTACCCCATAATGGAAGCTGCCAATTTCAAAGGCAGTATACAAGAAAGACAGGCCGTTGTGATGTGCCGCCAGTTGGGTATTGACGATACCAAGCTGACACCGGAGGGATTTCAATTGCTGATAAAGGTATTGGCAAAGTCCAGGCATTTGAATATTCCGAGAAGCAGGCGCAGAAGAAGCGGAAATAAGCTTGTAATGCTTGGACTTATTTAGTAAAATGGTATGGAAAATAAATACTTGGCAGCACATCATGCCAGTTAAAGTTCAAATAATCATATCAATATTTGGAAGGTACCTGAAATATGAAAAAAACGTACTTATTTGTTATATTACTATTTGTTACATTTTTAACAGTTTCGTGTACGAGGCCAGCTTCTGAAAGTGATAGGCATACGGGCTCCATATCTCCAACGTCAATGAATACAACACCGGAGCCAATGCCACTTACTCCGCATGAAGAGTATATTGCTCTTGTTGAAAGCTATATTGATGGCGCCTCATTTCAGCAGATGGACGAAAGCAGAACAAAACAACTGTCTGATATGCTGATGGGACATTACGATATCATAGGGCGGACAGCAGGAGATGGAATGGATTATTATTTAGCTGTCCGGCGCATGGATGCTCCCGTATATGATGATTTTAGCAGCATTGCTATAGGGTATTTTTCAGAAGCCGGTGCAAAGAGCGAGGTTCTTCAAATCGGCTATTACGATAAGGATATTGATTCAAACATTCTATATGAGCTTGAAGGCTATGAGCTTCTTGAATTACCTTTTGGGAACGAAAACCTTGACTGCTTTTGCTTCAGTGAAAGCAAAAGCTCTGATAAGTATGCAAAT
>CAMJWQ010000066.1 GCA_946409475.1 uncultured Lachnospiraceae bacterium | reverse complement strand
CGAATGCATAAGGAAGATGTCACTGCGTGACTGCATTCGGCGCGCAAAGTGTTGAAGACACTTTGTTCATTTATTTAGAAAGGGATAGTAGATTAATGAAAAATAAATCCTTCATTCAAAGAACCGTAATTATGCTGATGCTGCAATTAGTACTATTGGTCGCTATATTACTCGTTTTTCTATATTCTTCTTATCAAACCAGTGTGGAAAATATGGATCAGATTCTAAATAACTTTATACAAATTTATGGAAATGAACTGGAGAATAAAATTAAAAACGGTAACCGGCTGTTAGAGCGGCTGGTATATAAAAATACGGAGTATAATCTTTTACAGAGTGAAAATGAATCTGAGCGTTATTATGCTTCTATGAGTCTTCATGATATGCTGCAGGAATCTATAGTGAATAATAATGATGTGGATATGGTTGTTATTGCTGAAAATAATTATCAAATCTGTCTGGACGCGGAAACCTCAGGATTACCTGTAAAAGAGAGGAATGCTATCAGGGAATTTGCTTTGGAATGTGCCAAAGAAGAAGGTGTGAAGGCACAGTGGAATGTAAAAATATTAAGCGGCAGACCCTATGTGTATAAAATGTATGTTTGGCACGGACGGGTGGCAGGAGTGTTCTTATCGGTAGACAGCTTTATGAAAACAGCCGAAAACAGCAATTTGGAGGATATAACCTTGCTGCTGACAGACGAAGAAAATCATATATACGGTTGTTATGGAAGTGATAATTTATCCTTACAGCAGGGAGAAAGAGCAGAAAAAAATTCAAATAATGATAGCCTGGAAAAAAAGTTCGCTGTGGCAGATGGAAGATTATTTATCTATTCTTATATCAGTCCCGGCGGATTTAAAGGACAAATAAAAAGCAGTATGGTAGTTTTCTTTGTTACCATTATGATGTCTTTAATATCTGCATTTGCACTGGTATCTTATATTCGCAAAGCTATTTTATCTCCAATGAAGCATATGAAGGAGAAAATGGATAAGATACAAGGCGGCAATTATCAGCTCCGGATCACGGAGAATTATGAGAATAGTGAATTTTCCATGTTAAAGGATACGTTTAATAAATTAATGGATGAAATCATTGGCTTAAAGATTAAGAGCTATGAAAAGCAGATTGAGCTGCAGGAGTCGGAATTAAAAGCAGTCCGTTTACAGATTCGTCCCCATTTTTTTCTGAATGCCATGACCACCATTTCGAGCCTGAGCATTCAGAAGAAAAATAACGAAATAAAGATATATATTGATGCGCTGTCTAAAAATATCCGTTATATGTTTAAATCCGGGCTGCATACGGTACCTCTTTCTGAAGAAATCCGGCATGTGGAGAATTATTTTGAAATGCAGGAATTAAAATATCCGGGCTGTGTATTTTATTATATTGAAATGGAGCCTGAAATTGAGGAGTGGAGGGTTCCGCAAATGATTATCCATACTGTAATTGAAAATGAATATAAATACGCTGTTTCTCTTGATTCCATGCTGACTATCTTAATAAAAGCAGGTAAGAAAATGAAAGACGGGGAAGAACTGCTTTTAATTGAAATAGAAGATGACGGTAAAGGCTATCCGCCGGAAGTATTGGAGCAATTTGACAGCGAAGAAGAGAACCCGGTACAGGATGGGAACAGGGTAGGTCTTTGGAGCGTTCGAAGAACACTTGAGCTAATGTATGAAAGAAATAATCTTTTTCAAATTTCCAATATTGAGCCGCATGGCTGCTTCAACCGTTTTTTGATACCATTACAGCCGATTCATGAAATAAGCATGACAGCTTACAAAATAAGATTGATTAAAATACGGCAGCAGGCGGAAATATAAAAAAAGTAGGTGTATCATATATGTATTGTACGGAAGGGAAAGGAAAATATAGATGCAGGTATTAATTGTAGATGATGATATAGCAACAGCAGATGTGATAAAAAATACAGTGGACTGGGAAAGATTTGGAGTTACCAGGGTGTTTCTATCGTATAACATTGAAAAAGCAAAGACAATTTTGCAGAAAAATGCGATAGATATTATTATCAGCGACATTGAAATGCCGAAGGGTTCAGGCCTGGATCTGTTAGCCTGGTACCGCGGCCGTCAGATGGAGGGGGAATTTTTATTACTTACCTGCCATGAGAGCTTTGATTACGCTACCAATGCGGTAAAGCTCCATGCGGCGGAATATTTGTTAAAGCCATTTGATACACGCATTATGGAAGCTGCCTTAAAAAAGACGATTTTGAATCTGGAAGAGAAGAGAATACAAAAAGAAAACAGCGAATACGGAAAATGGATCAAAAAAAATAAGAGGCAGCTGCAGTTAAATTTTTGGAATATGATTTTGGACGGGCATATTTCCCTTACACAGGACAAAATAAAGGAAGAGCTGAAGAACCGTAAACTGGATGAAGCTTTAGAGGGCTTATATCATCTGGTGATATCCCGGGTTACCGATGTTGAACATGACAGAGAAAGAATGAATCCCAATCTAATGATATTTATTATGGAAAATATCCATTCAGAGATTTTATGTGGAAATCCTGAAAATATAAATGTAGTTTGTAATGATTATAAGGACTACTATGTGATGGTAACCGTATGTGCAGGGAAAACAGTAGAACAGCTGGAGGAATGCTGTAAGAATCTGATACAGGAATTTAAAAAGATGTTTTCGGCTGCTTTGACCTGCTGTATCAGCAGATCTTGTAAAATAGCGGAATTTTATGAGGTGTATCATCATAATTTGGAGTTGATTGCATCAAATGTAGCTTTTTATGGAAATTATTTTTTGGAAGATCAGTGTACATATGCCGGGAAGGATGTAACCCTTTTTCTGGAATTTAATGTTATGGAAGAAATGCTGAATGACAAAAAGAAAATAGATTTTTTAAGCTATTTAAAAAAACGCCTGAACGAAAAAGTATTTGAGAAAAGCCTGAGCGGGCAGATGCTGCAGCAGACGAAGCAAGAGATACTCCAGGCAGTATATACATATCTGGCAAAAAGAGGAATTCAGGCATCCGGTCTTTTTTCGGACGATACGCTTATCACCATGACCCAAAAAGCATCCCAGTCCGTTATAGATATGGTGCGTTGGGCTAATTATTTTCTCGAGCGGACCTTTGCTTATGAATGTGAAATAAAGAAGAGCTATACGATTGCAGATAAAATAAATCAATTTATAAAGGAACATTATATGGAAAATATAGGAAGAAATAAAATCGCGGAGCATTTTTTTTTGGCACCGGAGTACCTGGCAAAAATGTATAAAAGACAAACAGGTATGAGTCTGAAGGATTATATTAATGAATTCCGTATTGAGCAGGCTAAAATATTGTTAAAAAATGGTGAAATACAAATCAGTGATGTCGCAGAAAAAGTAGGCTTTGAGAACTTCACTTATTTTTCGACCATATTCAAAAAATATACAGGTATGTCACCGAACCGGTTCAAAAAGCTGTAATCATCTGCAATAGTGATACGAAGGAAAATTTTTATCTTCTCTTGTTTTTTAAAATCCATGTCTGCTTTTTTAAAGAATCCGGATTAAGAAAAAGCTATACTGTAATTATCAAAAAAGGGAGGGTTATCTCATGAAAAAAAGAATTTTAGCAGTGATAATGGTGGCTGCGATGATAACTGGCTTAACTGCCTGCAGCAGTAGCAGCGGCGAAACAAAAGACGGTACGGAAGCAGATACGGAGGATGCGGATTCCGGAGAAGGAAGCTATGATCAGGTCGTATATGCCTTTTCTACGTTCAATAACATTCCGGCAGATGAAGATCTGGATACGGTAGAGGAGGCAATCAATGAAATTACAAGAGAAAAAATAGGTGTGGAAGTAACGCTTAAGCCGATTTCCATTGCCGATTATTCCAGTAAAGTCAGCCTGGCCCTGCAGGGGGGAGAAAAGATTGATATCTTCCAGTCTCTTGGCGATTTTAATAATTGTGTGGCAACGGATATGGCATATGATATTACAAGCTTGCTGGGCAGCTGTGCCCCGGAAACAAAAAAGCTGGTGGGAGTTGACTGGCTGGCAGCTTGTTCATCCGATGGGAGAGTATATGGAATTCCGACGTATAAGCCAATTGCATTAACACCAATGGTCATTTACCGCCAGGATATTGCAGACGAATTAGGAATTGATATGTCAACTGTGAATTCGGTCGAAGATCTGACACCAATCCTGGAACAGGTGAAAGAAGCCTATCCGGAGCTGACACCATTGGCGCCGGTTCAGACAGGACAAATTGGCTTGCATACCTGTTTCGAAGATACCGACTACCTGACGGATGATATGTTTTCCCCTATTGGTGTTTTGATGAATGGGGAAATGACCGTAACAGATTTATATTCTACGGATGAATTTAAAGCTATGTGTGACCTTGCGAGAAACTGGTACAATGAGGGACTTGTAATGAAGGATTCGGCAACGACTACCAGTACCGCGGCCGAATGCATGAGCTCCGGAAATTATTTTGGATATATTGCGGCATACAGCTATCCGGAGAAGGATACGGCAGCAAGCCTTATGGCACAGTGCGGAGGGTACGAGCTGGGGGCAAAAATGGTTGGAGATGCATATCTTTCTACCAGTGATGTAAATTCTGTCAGCTGGATGGTGGCGTCTACTACGGATGTGCCGGAAGCAGCAGTTAAATTCTTAAATTTGACCTATACGGATGAGGCGGTCATCAATCTCTTGATTTATGGCATCGAAGGAAGAGATTATATAAAGAATGATGATGGTACGGTATCCTATCCGGAGGGCGAGGATTCCACTACGGTTCCTTATACGGCACAATTAAGCTGTGGAACCCTGGGGAATTTCTTTGAAATGTATCCTATGCAGGGAACAGATCCTGCTTCTCTGGACTGGGAATTAGAGCAGAATAAGAGTGCCAAAACTTCTTCCGCCATGGGATTTACTTTTGACTCCGGTAATTTAAAGACACAATATACGGCAGTAAGTAATGTGATTTCACAATATCTGCCGGGCCTTCTTTGCGGAAGCCTGGACCCTGAAACGGAAATTTCAAAATTTGTAGGTGCATTAAATGATGCCGGATACCAGGATATTCTTTCAGCGAAACAGGAGCAGTTGGATGCATGGTCGGCCGAATAGGAAATATTCATGATCAGCATAAAACTTTAGCATGACGGAAATGAGGAAAAGATGGAAAAGGCTGTTACAATAAAAAGGAAACAAAGAAAATTTAAAGAGCTTCCATTATTACTAATTGCATTGCCTGGGATTTTATATTTGATTATTAATAACTATATTCCGATGCTTGGTATCTTCCTGGCATTTAAGGATTACAGCTTTATAAAAGGAATTTTTGGCAGCGACTGGTGTGGATTTGATAATTTTAAATTTTTATTTAAAACCGGTGATGCATGGAAGATGACAAGAAATACCATTTTGTATAATTTGGCTTTTATTGTAATTGGTACGGTTCTGGCAATTTTGGTGGCTGTTTTAATCTGCGAGCTGGGAAAAAGAATGCGTGTAAAAATATTTCAGGCAGCGTTACTGCTTCCGAATATGTTATCCTGGGTTGTGATTGGATATATTGTTTATGCATTTTTAAATGCGGATACCGGTTTTATCAATAATACGATATTAAAATTTTTGAAGCTGGATCCAATTTCATGGTATTCCTTCACCGGTGCATGGCCGGCCATATTGGTCAGCGTATTTTTATGGAAGAACCTGGGCTACCAGTCCATTATTTTTACCGCAAGCATTGCGGGAATTGATAAATCCATATATGAAGCGGCCGCCATTGACGGAGCCTCAAAGATGAAACAGATTTTTTATATTACTTTACCAATGCTGAAACCAACTGTAATAATACTTACGTTAATGTCAATCGGAAGAATATTTTATTCAGACTTTGGATTATTTTATCAGGTTCCACAAAACTCCGGAGCACTCTATGGTGTGACCCAGACCATTGATACCTATGTTTACCGTGGCCTGATGGAATTAAATGATGTGGGAATGTCGGCAGCAGCCGGTGTTTACCAGTCGGTGATAGGGTTTGTTCTGGTGCTTTTGGCAAATAAGATTGTTCGTAAGTACGATGCAGAAAATGCATTATTTTAAGGAGGTAAGAGATGACAGAGAGCAGACCCTTTAACAGGGCGGCAACCATCCTGCTTACTATTTTCGTTATCATTGCAGTACTGCCAATTTTATTGATTGTAATTGCTTCATTTACATCAGAGGATGCCCTGATACGGAACGGCTATTCTTATTTTCCGCAAAGCTGGAGCCTGGATGCCTATTATTATATGGTTAAGCAGGGAATTACCATAGTAAGATCCTATGCGGTATCCTTTTTTGTCACAATTGTGGGAACCGCATTAAGTGTACTGCTTACGACTATGCTGGCATATCCAATGTCAAGGAAATCCTTTAAATATCGTAATGTGCTTGCTTTTTTCGTGTTTTTTACCATGCTGTACAATGGAGGAATCGTTCCGTCATATATTATGTGGACTAAAATATTCCATATTAAAAATACCATATGGGCTCTGATTATTCCCAATTACCTGGTAACGGCCTTTAATGTTATACTGGTAAAAAATTACTATGCAAACAGTATTCCGGATTCCCTGGTAGAGGCCGCACAGATTGACGGGGCAACAGAATTTACCATATTTCGAAAAATCATGCTGCCCCTTGCGGTTCCGACTGTGGCGACCATAAGCTTATTTACCGGGCTGTGCTACTGGAATGACTGGACCAATGGCTTATATTATATAGACAATGAAAAATTATATAGTATTCAGCAGCTGCTGATGAAAATCATGAATAATATCCAGGCACTGAGAACGAATTCCAATGCGGCCTTACTTGGAACAGGAGCAGTGGATTTACCGGGAACATCCATACGTATGGCTATGGCGGTTATTGGCATTTTACCTATTATGCTGATTTATCCCTTTGTACAGAAATATCTGGTGAAAGGTGTGGTTGTCGGTGCCGTAAAAGGATAACGGGTCATTTTTACATAGGAAGGGAGGAAAAATAATGACTGTACAGGAAGTAATTGACGGAATGATTAAAAAAACCGGTCTGGAACCTCTGCCATATGAAAAAACCTGCGATCATCTGATGATGGGGCGGCCGGATATGGAGATAACAAAAATAGCAACAACATTTATGGCTACGGTTGAGGTGATAGAAAAATCGATTGCACTTGGTGTCAATTTTATTATTACACATGAACCGACCTGGTTTACAGGAAAGGATGATACCGGCTGGCTGGCAGATGACCCGGTATATGTAAAGAAAAAAGAATTGCTTGAAGCACATCGGATAGCTGTCTGGAGATTTCATGACCATATGCACATGGGAAAGGAAGACGGTATTTATCGGGGATTTGATAAGGAGCTTGGATGGGATAAATATCATATAAAGGATGTACGGGGAATGGAGCATTTTGGCTGCTGCTATCAGATTCCCAAAACCACGTTGGGTGAGCTTGGCCTATTTTTTAAAAACAGGTTAAACATGGAGGTTGTTCAGATCGTAGGAAAGCCTGAGATGCCTGTGGAAAGAGTGGGAGTTCTTGTCGGCGGAGGAAGTCTTGGACTTGGAATGGAAGAAATGCCGATGAAGCTGATGCATAAGAATCGGTTAGACGTTGTCGTATGCGGTGATATTACCGAATGGACCGTCAGTGCTTATGTAAGGGATGCCGCAGCATTGGGAATAAATAAATCCATTCTGGTATTAGGTCATGAACGCAGCGAAGAAATGGGCATGAAGCATCTTGGAGAGTGGATGAAAGACATTATTGATAATATAGAAGTGGTCTTCGTGGATGCGGAGGAACCGTTTACATATCTTTAAGAAATAAAATTTTATATAAAGAAATCTAAAAAATACTATCCGGTTTATGGGTAGTATTTTTTTGGGGATATTTTTATAAGCGAAAACGTTAAAACTATGACAAAACGTAAAAAAATGACAATAAAATAGTCGAAAAAGGAATGGAAGTATACAAATTGACAGTATATAATGTGTTTATTAACAAAGAAAAATAAGCGGAGGTTAGTAATGAAAAAAAGAGTTATTAGTTTATTGTTAGCTGTGGTGATGACCGCCTCAATGATTACGGGCTGTGGGTCATCATCCGGTAATGATACGGAATCTGCGGAAAGTGCAGAAGGTGCGGAAGGTGCAGATAATACGGCAGAAAGTGAAGGCAGTGAGGTTTCCATTTCCTTCTATACGACGGAAACCGGTAAGGACGATATGTTCCAGGATGTTATTGCAGATTTTGAGCAGAAAAATCCGGGAATAACAGTGGAATATATTGCAGCAGGTGATGACCAGCTGCAGAAATGGATGTCCTTATATGCAAGTAACGAAGGGGGTAATAAATTGCCCGAAAATGGAAAAATATATCTTATTTTTAAAAGAGAGCATTTCAAGTATGCGGTATAATTTAAAATAAGTAATCTGGAAGTTCAAAGATGATAAGCTATTAAACAGGTGAAAGGAATAATAGAAACATGAATTGGAAAACAACTTGGGGTTACCTTCCGGTTAACTATAATACTGCCATCGGTACGGTAGAAAATATTACGCAGAGAACATTTTTCTGGAATAACCTGAATGGTGAAAAGGTCAGAATCAAATTTTCAAATCGATACGGATTGGAAAGGCTTTGTTTGGAACGTGTGGTAATTGGGCAAAAGGAGCGTAATGCAAATCGGATCACGGCAATAACGACAATTACATATGGGGGGAAGGAAGTGATAGAAATTCCTCCGGGTGCGGAATTTTACAGTGACGAAAAGGAATGGAAAATAGCTGCAGGAACTGAGATTGTAATTTCCATATATATCAGAGAAAAATCTGCTATCCGGTCGGCCTGTTCCACCTGGTCTGCAAGGAGCTGGCATTCCGTATACGGGTTACATGGAGATTATACAATGGAGCAGCAATTTTCTGAAAAGCAAAGCAGAGATGTATATCCATATGTAAAGGAAGACGTAAATAAAGCTAATATTGCGGCAGGCATTTCGGAAATCAGTCTTTATACAAAAAGTGCAGTTAAAACAGTAGTGATTTTTGGTGATTCCATTACTCATATGTCGTACTATTCCGATGCATTGACGGAAAAAGTATATCGGAGCTTTCCGGGAAAAGTTACGATATTAAACCGTGGAATCGGTGGCAACCGGATTCTGCGGGATGCAACCTTTGTAAAAGATATGCCGGGTGAGGGAAAATGCTTTGGAACAGCAGCAGTAAAACGTTTTGAAAGAGATGTCTACGAAACGGAGCGGCCGGAATATATTTTCTTTTTAGAAGGTGTCAATGATATGCTCCATCCGGAATTTTTTCAACATCCGGAAGAGGATACCAATGCAGTCGAGCTGGCAGAGGGATTACTTAAGATCATAGAGACGGCACATCAAAGAGGGAGCAGAATTTATGCAGGAACAGTGATGCCCTTTAAAAATGATGCAATGGAGGTGTGTACAAGAGCAGAACGTATTCGGAGGGAATTTAATAAGTGGATTCGGGAACAGCGGGCGGCAGACGGAATATTTGATTTTTCAAAGCATATGGAGAAATGTGAAAATTCCGAATATATGAAAGAGGATCTGCATATAGGTGACGGATTGCATCCCAATATAAAGGGAGGCTGCATTATGGCAAATGTGGTCTGGCAAAAAGAGGTTAAAAAGTGGAAATAATGACAGAAAGGATATATGGCTATGGCACTGGTACAGGTAAATTTTTTTTCAGGAGCACTTATGAAAATCACAACGTTTCATATGATATTACCCAATGATGCACCTCCTGAGATGATTATGGAGAATAAAAATTATGAAAGGCCGATGAAAACCTTGTATTTATTGCACGGCTTTTCCGGAAATACGATTGACTGGATGATGGGAAGTCTGGTGCAGGAAATGGCATTAAAATACAATCTTGCAATAGTAATGCCGTCAGGAGATAACAGTTTTTATCTGAATGGAAGAGGTACCGGCTATGCTTATGAGACCTTTACAGGCGTGGAGCTTGTCGGTTATTGCAGAAAGACCTTTGGATTATCGGATAAGAAGGAGGATACCTATATAGGAGGATTATCCATGGGGGGATTTGGAGCAATTCATACGGGCTTGAAATATCCGGAAACCTTCGGGAAAATGTTTGGTCTCTCTTCGGCCCTGATTGTCAATGAAATTAAAGGAATGAAGCATGGTATGAAAAATGACATTGCGGATTATGATTATTATGAGAGAACCTTTGGAAATCTGGATGAACTGGGTACCAGTGAGAATAATCCGGAATATCTGGTATCCGAGCGAAGAAAAAAAGGGGAGATAATTCAGCCGATTTTTATGGCCTGCGGAACAGAAGATTTCCTGTTGAACGAAAACCATGGCTTCAGAGACTTTTTAGTAAAAGAAGGTGTCAATGTAACTTTTATGGAAAGCCCAGGAATCCATGATTGGAAATTCTGGAATGAGTATTTGGAGCCGGCCGTTCAGTGGCTGTTAGGAATGGAGATAAAATGTCGGAAGCAGTAAACGTAATGAATACAGATATTGCCGGAATAGTAAAAAAATATTCCGTGTGGAAGCCGCCGGAAGTCCCTGAAAATATCCCCCATGGGGATATGCCGGGCGATAAGGTGGAAATTGAAAAAGGGCATATTGCAAAAGCAAATATAATTTTTCCGGAGCTGTTAAAGCAATTAGAGACGGTTATTAAGGAAAATAAATATCAAAGAGCCGTTATTACTGTCTGCGGAGGCTCCGGTGTCGGAAAATCCGAGACAGCATCCCTTTTATCCTACTATTTTAATCAGCTTGGAATAGGAAGCTACACGTTGTCCGGGGACAATTATCCACGCAGGATTCCCCAATATAATGATGCACAACGCCTGCAGGTATTTCGTGAAGGTGCCTTAAAGGGAATGGTTGCTGAAGGAGCTTTTACAAAGAAGCGTTTTTCAGTGATCCATGAATTCCAAAAAGAAGGAGATGACGCAAATCCGGTACATATTGCGGAGTATCCCTGGTATGAATCCTATCTTCGCAATGGAAAAGAGGGACTGAAGGGATATCTGGGAAGCTGTAGTGAAATAGGGTTTGATGAAATAGAAGCAGTACTTACCGCATTTAAGAATGGAGAAAATACAATCTGGCTAAAGCGTATGGGGCGTGAAGATACGGAGCTCTGGTATGAAAAAGTAGATTTTTCGCGAATCCGGATATTGGTCATTGAATGGACCCATGGCAACAGCGATCATTATAAGGGTGTTGATATTCCAATCCTGCTGAACAGTACACCGCAGGAAACACTGGCCCATAGAAGGGCGAGAAACCGTGACGGAGCCACAGACAGTCCTTTTACTGCAATGATTTTAGAAATCGAACAGAATATGCTGGCAATGCAGGCTCATAAGGCAAAAATTATTGTATCTAAGAGTGGTAAATTAATTTCCTACAGGGAATATCTTAAAATAATGGAAGAAAGTAAACGGCAGGATGAGAGGATACCGGTTAATAATGGGCCTATGCTGAATGCATATCCGGATAGTATGGGAGGGACATTGGAAAATATTACAGATTTCCTAAAAAAACCGGAACTGAAGGATGTATTTACTTCCTTTTACATCTTACCAAGTCTTTTTAATACGGATCTTGACCGGGGCTTTTCTGTAATAGATTACTCATTGAATGAGCTGTATGCATCAAGGAAGGATTTAGATGAATTGAATACGCTGGGAATTGATTTGAAGCTGGACTTCATACTAAACCACGCATCAGTTTTATCAAAACAGTTTCAAGACATCACCAGGAATGGGGAAAGGTCAAAATATAAGGATTTTTTTATTAATTGGAATAAATTTTGGGAAGGCCATGGAACGATGACAAAGGAAGGGTATATCCGGCCTGATCAGAAACTGACAGAGGGCATGTTTTTCCGCAAACCGGGATTACCGATTCTGATGGTACGGTTTCCTGATGGTAAAAATGTGCCGTATTGGAATACCTTTTACCAGGAAGTAAAATATCCTGTATTAGATGCACAGGATGTTATGGAAGCATTAGGGGTTCCGTATAGCATAGCAGAAAAGCTGGCAGGTATTTCTAATTCGGCAATAGCGGAAGGAAAAAATCCATCGGAGATTTCTTTCGAAGAGAAAGCAGAGGACGGGAAAGCCGTACAGGGGAAAAATACGAATACGGTATCAAAATGGAAGCAATACAAGAATCAGATAATCGATCTGCTGGAATCGCGCAGAAGGTATTTGGGACAAATGGATTTGAACATGAAATCACCTTTGGTTTGGGAGTTTTATGACAGCACTTTAAAAACGCTGGCGGATTATGGAGCAAAAATTGTCCGTCTTGACGCGTTTGCCTATGCACCAAAGGAACCGGGAGAAAAGAATTTCCTGAATGAACCGGGAACCTGGGAGGTGCTGGAAAGGGTT
>CAMJWQ010000065.1 GCA_946409475.1 uncultured Lachnospiraceae bacterium | reverse complement strand
GGCTTACCTGATTATTATTATTTTATATGTTATTTATAAAATGGATTATTATTTGGAAAACATGCAAATAATGGATATTATATATACAGCTGAAAATTTTGCCTATGTTTATATCATTGTTTTAGCTGTTTATTTATTAATTACTTATCTGGTATATGATAAAAAATACCGGCAGGCGAAAAGAAGTATCAGACAATATTATACAGAACTGAAGAAGATGAATCATATACTTGGAGATGATAAACAGATGAAGGAAGGTCGATTAGGAGGAAACACGGAAAATGACTAATTTAATAGTAATAAGAGAAAAAATAAAGGAAATTTACGGGAAGAATGAAATCTTTATTACACCTGTAGTAAAGTTTATTTTTTCGTTTATTGTCCTGCTGTACATAAATAATAATGCAGGGTTCATGACAGCGCTGAAAAATCCGGCACTATCCTTAATTATTGCACTGATATGTTCTTTTTTGCCGTCAAATACGATCATTTTAGTTGCCGTATTTTATATCATAGCCCATCTGTATACGGTTTCCATAGAATTTGCCGCTCTTTCCGCAGCATATTTTCTGATCATGCTTCTGTTATATTTCAGATTTTCGGCTAAGGATTCTATTATTGTGCTGTTAATACCTCTGTTCTTTCAACTTAAAATACCATATGCCATACCTTTATCGGTGGGGCTTTTGGGAACACCTATATGCATCATACCCGTTGCGTTCGGTACCATTACGTATTACCTTATCAATTACGTAAAAACAAATGCATCGGCAGTCAGCAATATGGAGGCCGATTCCGTGCTGCAAAAATTCAAGTTCATTCTTAATAATGTATTTACGAATAAAACAATGCTGTTATTAGTGGTTACTTTTGCTCTTACTATCATACTGGTATACAGCATCAGACGTTTATCGGTCGACTATGCATGGCATATAGCTATTGCTGCCGGTTCTTTAATCAATATTATTTTATTGCTGATCGGAGATTATATTCTTGAAATCAATTATTCCCTGTTGTCGATTTTGCTCGGAACATTAATTTCGGCAGGGGCAGCCCTGGTGGTTCAGTTTTTTACCTTTCAGGTGGATTATTCAAGAACAGAATATGCCCAATTTGAAGATGATGAATATTATTATTATGTAAAGGCTGTTCCCAAGATGTTAATATCACAGCCCAATAAGCGGATTAAAAGGATCAATCCCCAAAAAAACCATGAAAAGAAATAGAATACCGATAGGATAATTATGGCCTGGATGTGTTTATGGCAATACCTATGATATAATACTAAGAGAGGGATGATAAGATGAGTGATTTTCGGGCATTTGTTGAAAAGTATCTTTTTTTAAGATCCATTAAAATTAATCTGATTGATATTGTGGAAATACTGATCATATCTTTTTTAGTTTATCAGATTATGGTATGGATTAAAAATACAAAAGCATGGAACCTGCTAAGAGGCATTATTGTGATACTGGCATTTATCTTAATAGCCTCTATATTTCATATGAACACCATTTTATGGATAGCAAGTAATGTTATCAATGTTGCCATTATTGCGGTGGTAATCGTATTTCAGCCTGAGCTTAGGAAAGCTTTGGAGCAGCTGGGAAGGCAAAATTTTTTTCGCAATCTCATATCCTTTGATTCACCAAGGAATGTGGCGGAATTATTTAGTGATAAGACCATTAGTGAAATTGTCAAAGCCAGCTTTGAGATGGGTAAAGTGAAAACAGGAGCCCTTATAGTCATTGAACAGAATAACAGCCTGGCAGAATATGAAAGAACCGGTATCCCCGTTGATGGTTTGGTTACCAGCCAGCTGTTAATTAATATTTTTGAACACAATACGCCTTTACATGACGGTGCCGTTATCATACGGAATAACCGGCTCACCTCAGCTACCTGCTACTTGCCGCTTTCCGATAATATGGAGCTTAGCAAGGAATTGGGCACGAGACACAGAGCCGGAGTCGGTATCAGTGAAGCATCGGATTCCTTAACCATAATTGTATCGGAGGAAACGGGAAGGGTATCCATAGCGTATATGGGAGAATTATATAGAAATGTCTCCACAGATTTTGTAAAGGAAAAACTGACTATTATTCAAAATAAAACCACGGAAGAGAAAAAATTCATATTGTGGAAGGGGAGGTCGAAGAAATGAAAAATAAGCTGACCCATAATATCGGCCTTAAAATAATGTCGTTACTGGTAGCTTTTCTACTGTGGATAATAGTTTTAAATATAGACGATCCCGTCACTACCATCCCGTTTAACCAAATTCCTGTGAAGGTTGTTAACACAAGTGCTATCACGGACGAAGGAAAGACGTATCAGATTTTGGAGGACAGTGATGTAATCAGTATCAATGTAACTGCTAAAAGATCCGTCCTGAATTCCTTAAGCAAGGATGATTTTGTAGCGACTGCCGATATGACGGAAATGACCTCTGTGGATACGGTTCCTATTGAAGTGAAATCTACTAAATATGCGGATAAAATTTCTGAAATTGAACCTAAAACAAAAATATTAAAGGTGTCTATTGAGGATTCTGTCAGTAAACAGCTGGTAATTGATGTTGCTACCTCCGGGACTCCCTTAGATGGATATGCGGTGGGAGAGGTCTCAACCACACAGAACATTGTAAGAATTTCGGGTCCGGCTTCCATTATTTCAAAGGTGGTGAAGGCGGGTGTTAATGTAAGTGTGACCGATATGTCCACAAATATCAATACGACAGAAAGTATTTTATTATATGATGAAAATGACAAACTGGTTACCAGCAGTCAAATCACCTATAATATCAAGGAAGTATCTGTGAATGTTGTAATTTTAAAAGAAAAGGAACTGCCGATTAAGGCTTCTTATACCGGAAAACCGGCAGATAATTATATAGCTACGGGAAAAATATCATGCGTTCCTGAAACTATTCTTGTGGCGGGAAAAGAAAGCACTCTGAATAAATATTCCGAATTAGAGCTGCCCTCCGATTTATTGGATATCACAGGTCTGACAACGAATCTGGAAAAGACGATAAATATCAATAATTATCTTCCTTCCGGGCTGCAATTGGCTGATGAGAGCCAGAGCAGTGAAATTAAAGTAGTGATAAATATAGAACCTAAGCAGACAAAGGATATCGAAGTGGATCTAACGGATTATGAAATAATAAATATTCCGGAAGGATTTAAGGAAACCATGCTGTCTTCCCAGATACTTCTCATTAAAGTAAACGGTGCCGAAGAGAATCTGGAGAGGCTAAATGCAGATACGATAACCGGTACCATTGATTTTTCACTTCTTGGACTGGATGATTATGAGGAAGGCACCTATCAGGTACCTGTTAATTTAAACCTGCCGTCAGGAATAGAATTAGCGGAGCCTGCCACGGTAAATATTTATTTAGCGGAAAAGGCAGGAGAATAGGTTTTTTGGCATACTATGAATAATAACTAAAAATTAATTTGGAGGAATCTATGAGCAGGTTATTTGGAACAGATGGAGTGAGGGGTGTGGCAAATACGGAGCTTACACCAACTCTTGCTATGCAGCTTGGTCAGGCCGGTGCCTATGTATTAACGAAGGAAAATGAACACAAACCGACAATTATGGTTGGCTGTGATACGAGAATATCGGGAGATATGCTGGCAAACGCCCTTATGGCAGGGATTTGCTCCGTTGGTGCCAATGCCGTATATATAGGTGTACTGCCTACACCTGCCGTTGCTTATCTGACAAGAAAATATAAGGTGGATGCGGGAGTTGTCATATCCGCATCCCATAATCCGGTTGAATTTAACGGTATTAAATTTTTCAATGCGGAAGGATATAAGCTGTCGGATTCTTTAGAGGATGAGATAGAGAATATTATACACAACGGTATGAAGGATATACCCATACCGACAGGCTCCGAAATTGGTAAAATAAAATACCGCACAGATGCCAGAGAAGAGTATATCAATTTTATACAACAGGCCGTTCCCATTCATTTGAATGGTATGAAAATAGTAGTGGATTGTGCGGAGGGAGCGGCTTATTATACCTCCATTGAGACATTGAAAGAGCTGGGAGCATCGGTGATTGCCATACACACGAACCCGGACGGGACTAATATTAATGCCAACTGCGGTTCTACACATATGGAAGAGCTGCGGGCCCGGGTTGTGTTTGAAAAGGCAGCTTTAGGGCTGGCTTTTGACGGGGATGCCGACAGAATGCTGGCTGTGGATGAAAACGGCAGCGTAGTAGACGGTGACCAGCTGATGGCCATATGCGGTTATTATATGAGGGAAAAAGGACAGCTGAAAAAGGATACCATTGTGGCAACCGTCATGAGTAACCTGGGATTTTGTTTAATGGCAAAGGAAAAAGGGATTCTTATTGAGCAGACCAGGGTAGGAGACCGTTATGTACTGGAGCGAATGAAAGAAATAGGGGCAAGCTTAGGCGGAGAGCAATCCGGTCATATTATATTCCTGGACAGTAATACAACCGGAGACGGGCTGTTAAGTGCACTTCATTTATTACAGGTAATGATAGATACGCAGAAACCGCTATCGGAATTAGCCTCAATTATGGAGGTTTTACCGCAGGCTCTTGTAAATGCAAAAGTACCAAATCATAAAAAGGAAAAGTACATGGAATATCCGGAAATAGCTGCTGCCGTTCAAAGGCTGGAGGATAAATTCAAAGGAGAAGGAAGAGTACTCATCAGGCCTTCGGGTACGGAGCCCCTGATCCGTGTCATGATTGAGGGAAAAGACCAAAGTATGATTGAAAAAGATGCCGCAGATCTGGCTGAGCTTATTCAGCAGACTTTATTATAAAACGCAAGATAAATAAGGAGAAGGTTAACAGGTTTTTAAAATAATGTATTAGGAGGATATGGTATATGGTCAGCCAAAAAGTAATAATTAAGAACCCTACGGGCTTGCATTTACGGCCTGCGGGTATTTTATGCAAAGAGGCACTGCAGTTTAAATCCAAAATAACCTTTCAGTTTGGTGATACAACGGCCAATGCGAAAAGTGTATTAAGTGTTCTTGGTGCCTGTGTACAATCCGGGGATGAAATCACATTAATGTGCGAAGGGGAAGATGAAGAATTTGCTTTGAGCACCCTTGTAAATGCAATAGAAAATGGTTTAGGGGAATAATCGGAAAAATCAACGTTATATAGCGGAGTTTTAAAATGCAAAAATTGATGAAATATAAAAAACAGATATTTTGTGTCTATTTATTAGTATGTATCATATATACGGCGGTTACCATAATGATTCCTTATGAATTGGAGCAGGTTGTAAAACTAAATGGTAAAGGAAATACTACGGCAGGCAGTATTTCCAATGATACAAATATAGAATTTTATTATACGAACAAAGAAAATACTTTGACGAAAATGTTTTTCTTTTTGGAAAATGAACCTGTTGAAGACCAGAAGGGTTCCGTAATTTTTCAGGCCTATACAACAGATACCAATGAGGAAGTCGGGGCATTAACGGTTGATTTGTCCCTGTTTGAAAATAATACGTATGTAATTCTGCCTATTGATAAGGTTTCTGCCGGCCGTGAAATTAAAGTTACCGTCACCGGCTCAGATATAGCAGGTAATCCGACATTAGCGGTTAATACCAATGAGGCAATAGAAGCCGTAACAAAAATAGACGGACAGGCCGTCGATGGTAATTTGGTAGCTGCCACTGCGGTATCCTTAGAGAGGCATGCAGTTAAAAAGCCTCTGATAAGACTCCTGCTGTTATCTTTATTAGGCCTTATTATTTTTGTGTTTGATGACAGTAAGGATAAGGAACCGAAAAGTAATATTGTGGTAACATCCAAAAAATCCAAAATGAATTCTTTGTTAACAAAAATAGATAAAAGATATACCTTTCTTCGTCCCCTGATAGGTCTTGGAATTGTACTCTTTATTATTACCGTTATATTTTATTATCTGTATGATACGGAAATCAGAAAAGCCATGAATACAACAGATAAGGAAGTAGTGATGGAGGATGAAGGGAATTTCATGCCCATAACCGCAGATATGAAGGAATTCAGACAGACGCTTATTATGAAACAGAAGGAAGCGGTAGGGCTGGGGTTCAAATTAAATATTCCCAATTCAGGAGTAATGGACGGAGATCTGCATATCCGGATTATCAATAAGGAAACAGAGGAAATACTATGCGATACCAATATCTCATTACAGGAGGTATTGAGCGATGAATACATAGGATTAATTTTTAATCAAAGTCAGACGGATACCTATGGCAAGAGCTTTGAGCTGGTAGTAAATTTTCCTGATACCGTTGCAGATCAGACAATGAGTCTGTATGTAACCAAAGACGGGGCCTATGCCGACAACTCTTTTTTTGTTGACGGAGGCATGCAAAGCTTTAATATGGGGATGATTGTATATACGTCCTTTCATCATTTTATTCGAACCTACTTTTTGGCTTTGTATATGGGCATTTGCTTAGCTGCCGTTTTTCTATACTATCTTATTGCTGTCAGAAAATTTAAAATTGAGACTGTCTATTTATTTTCCCTGCTTGCAATCGGTATTATCTATAGCTTTATTATCTTGCCGTATATGGCACCGGATGAAGAAACACATATCGATAATGCCTATGGGTATTCCAATATCCTGCTGGGCTATGGTGCAAAAGAGGACGGCACCTGTTTAAAAAGGCAGGATGACGCCTTGATACCCCTTACATCCGAAGCATCCATAGATAATTATAAGTATGTATATGAAAATCTCTTTCAATTGGCGGAAAATAAAAATTTAGTCGAAACAGAAAGTGCTAAAAGTACCGGTGCCGGGTTTTATGTCTATTTACCGGCGGCATTAGGAGTTGCTCTGGCCCGTATTTTAGGCCTGGGTCCGGTTCTAATGCTGCAATTTGGAAGATGGTTCAGTTTATTGGCTTTTGCTTTGCTTACCTTTTTGGGGATGCGGAAGCTTCCCTTTGGTAAAATAACCTTATTTTTAATTTGTATTTTACCTATGACGGTACAGCAGGTAACTTCCTTTTCCTATGACAGTGTTACTTTGGGGATATCTATTTTATTCTCCTGCTATTGCCTGTCCCTGGCCTTCGGTAATCATGCCGTTAAGGGAAGAGATATATTGCTTTTATGTCTCTTAAGCCTGGGCATTATATTTAGTAAGGGCGGTGTTTATCTGCCCATTGCCTTTGCCTTTTTCCTGATACCGCAAAACAAATTCAATGGTAAGAAATCATATATTAAGGCAATGCTGTTAATGGGCCTGTTTGTTCTTTTGGCTTTTATTTATCGTAATATGACAATTGTGACTTCCCTGGGAGGGCTGTCAAGCTCCGAAAGCTCCATTCATGTAACGGGTGAAACAGCCTATACATTAGGCTATTTACTGGCTCATCCCATGGATTATATCACCGTAATAGCCAATACTATTGCCGATAAATCGGAATTTTATATGCAGTCCTTAATCGGGCAGAAGCTGGGCTGGGTAAGCTTAAGTATATCCAACGTGGTTATCGTAGCCTTTATTATATTGCTGCTTGCCTCTACCCTAAAAGGAAGAGGAGAAAAAATGTATTTTAAATCCTCCCAAAAGGTATTGATCTGCTTACTGTCGGCAGCATCCTTTGGATTAATACTGACGGCAATGCTTTTGACCTGGACACCTGTCAGCCACATTTCCATTGAAGGTGTACATGGAAGATATTTCTTACCCTTTATCTTCCTGCTGGTATTAACATTAAGAAATAATAAAATTCATCTGGAAAAAAATATGGATCGCACCTTTGTAGTATGGGGCCTCGCCTTACAGGTCCTGGCAATTATGTATTTATTAAAAGAAGTGATTGTATTTTAGAGGTTATTTATGAATAAGAAACAAATGGCAGTAAATGTGACGGCACAGCTTGTGGCATTTGCTGTTGGTTTAGGAATCAATTTTAAATTAGGGCCTTTTATTACTATGCATTTTAGTGACGGCGCTTATGGTTTTTATAAAATGGGAACAGATTTTGTCGGCTATGCGCAAATATTAGTCTCGGCTCTGAATACTATGGCAAGCCGTTTTATTGTGATACGTTTGCATCGGGGTGACACAGAAAATGCAAATAAGTATTTTACGTCTGTATTATTTTCCAATATATTTATATCGGTACTTTTATTCATTCCGGCAACGGTATTAATCCTGTTCCTGGACAAATTGTTAAATATTGACCCATTAATACTTACCGATGTGCAATTACTATGGGGATTTATATTTGCAAATTTCTTTATTAGTATTGTTACGTCCGTTTTTGGTGTAGCCACTTATGCCAGAGACAGACTTGAGTTAACAGCCATAAAGACCATAGAAACGGAAATAATCAGAGCCGTAATTTTAGTGGCCGCTTTCTTGTTTTTCCGGCCGTACCTGTGGTATATCGGCTTTACATCTGTTATCTGTACTCTTTATATGGCAGCAGCGAACAGGCGGTTCACGAAAAAATTACTGCCGGAGATTCATATACAAAAGAAATATTATGATCTGAAAAAGGTTATTGAGCTAGTATCCTTAGGTGCATGGAATTCCGTAACCAGACTGGGACAAGCCTTACTGGATCAATTGGATTTATTGATCACCAATTTATTTATCAGCGGATCAGCCATGGATGTACTTGGTTTTGCCAAGACGGTGCCAATGTACATTACCAGTTTAATGGGAAATGTGGTAGGTGTTTTTAATCCTCAGATAACCATAGCTTATGCAAAGGGAGATAAGAAGGAGCTGGTTAACATTATCAAAAGCTGTAACCGCATTTTGATTCTTATTTTAAGCATACCGATAGCTTTTGTAACTGTCTTTGCGGATAAATTTTATGCATTATGGCTTCCCAATAAAGATCCCATACAGCTTTATTATTTATCCCTGCTGACAATGGGAACTCTATTTGTCAGTATGAGTATCCAGGTGTTATACCATGTGTTTATTATTACTAAAAAAGTAAAAGTCAATGCCATTGTCATGCTGATATCGGGTATTGTTACAACGGGTATAGTATTTTTATTATTAAATATCACGAATTGGGGACTTTATGCGATTGCAGGAGTGAGTACGGTAATAGGCATTATTCGAAATTTAACTTTTACGCCTCTGTATGCCGCTAAATGCCTGGGTATCAAGTGGCATACATTTTACAGCGATATTGGAACGGGTTTTCTGTCCATAGTATTAATTAGTATCATAGGTTATCTGTCAAGAAGCTTTATTGTACCGAACTCCTGGATGTCTTTAATTCTGGTGGGAATCGTAGTTGGAATTCTGGCTGTGGCTGCCGACTTTTTTATTATCTTAAAAAAGGACGACAGACGGTTTATCATAAATTATATAGGAAATAAGCTGCATAAAAGGTAGAGTATCGGCAGACAGGCTGAAGCTCGTCCCAAACAAAATAAATTCGATATACCGGATAGGGGTTTATTATGAATTTTGAAATTATCATCAGAGCAATACTTTCATTGCCAAAGCTGCTATATTTAAAATGTAAATACAGGAACCGGATTATCTTTTCTCCCGTGCAGTCCTTTGGTAAAAGTACAGATATTAAGATTGATAAAAGAGGAAGCATAAAAATAGGAAAGGAAACCGTCAGCCGCAGCGGATTTTTTTTAAGAGCGGAGGGGGGAAGCCTTTCTATCGGTGATAAATGCTTTTTCAATACCAACTGCAGTATCACCTGTATGGAGAGGATTACCATCGGTAAGGGCTGTCAGATAGCGAATAACGTGGTTATAGTGGATCATGATCATGATTACAGGAAACCTCTTGGCAATTATCAGACAAAACCGGTTATCATCGGCAGCCATGTATGGATTGGGGCCAACTGTACCATATTAAAGGGGAGTCAGATCGGTGACGGTGCCGTAATCGGCGCCGGGTCCGTCGTAAAAGGAAAAATAAAAGAGAATACCGTATATATACAGAAGCGTAATGATAAGATCATGGATATATAAGGATGGAGATACGATGATAAGTATTGTTGTTCCGGTGTATAAAAGTGAAAAGACCTTAGAAAGATGTTTGGAGAGCATCATAAATCAGACCTGCAGAGATATTGAGATCATATTGGTAGTGGACGGCTCACCCGACTTTTCCTATGATATTGCAAAATCCTATGAAAAAAAAGATAACCGGATAGCAGTTATATCCAAGGATAATGAAGGAGTTTCCAAAGCCAGAAATGTGGGTATTGCAGCAGCCGGGGGAGAATTTATTCAATTTGTGGACAGTGATGATTACATAGAACCGGATACCTGTGAGCTTTTATTGAAAGCAATGGAAGAGGAAGAAGCAGATATGGTTATCTGCGGGTATCATCATCATTATCTGGGAAGGGATATTGTTAAAATATCCAATATATCCGGCACCTTTTCCAACAGCGAGGCTCCTGATAAATTTCTCAGGCTTTATATGACCGGTTATCTTAACATGCCCTGGAACAAGCTGTATAAAAAAGAATACATCACCGGGTATTTTCAGGAGCAATTAAATCTGGGAGAGGATTTACTGTTCAACCTTGCTTATATGAAGAACTGCCGGAATATTACCGTATTAAATAAAGCACTGTGCCATTATATACAGGAAAGAAATAAGGATACCCTGTCTACAAAATTCCGGGATAATAAGTTGGTCATCGCCGAAACGGTCTATAAAGCGGTTATGAATTATTATAAGGAAATGTATCATAAGGAGGATGAAAGCGGTATTATAAAATCCAGATTCATTATGGAATTTCTGGATGATATAGAGAGCCTGGCCTTTAGGCCTGCTATGAAAACGGCAGACAAAATTGATACCATAAGAGAATACGGAAAAATAAAGCTGCTGGACAAAAAAGAGAAAATAAGACTTCACCTGTTGGATTATAAAATTATTTATTTTTTTATGCGGCGGGGACATTATTTTATTGTTTATTTTCTCATTTATTTAAGAAAAGCGATTGTGATTTTGAGTAAAAAGAATTGAACATGTCTTTTCGTCTTTGGCAGGGCAATCTGCATAAAACAAAAAGACTCATGTCTTTTCGTCTTTGGCAGGGCAATCTGCATAAAACAAAAAGGTGCATGTCTTTTCGTCTTTGGCAGGGCAATCTGCATAAAACAAAAAGACTCATGCTTCGATTCCAATGCATAAGAAATCCTAATTCTCTGGTATTTTGTGCTGAGCATATCATCAAACAGATAACTCGCTCCGCTCAGACAAATCTGTTTGGTGATATAGCACAAAATACGCAGAGAAAAGGATTTCTAATGCATTTCCATAGGCGCATTCGTTCTTTTTGTTTTATGCAGATTGCCGGAAGGTTTTGGAAACGCCTGTTAAGGTCAAAAGAAAAAATATTTTAAGTAAAAGAATTAAAAAGAAAAAGAATTAAAAAGAAAAAGAATTAAGAAGGGGTATTGTTTATGAACCCATTGATTTCCGTAATAGTACCTGTTTATAAAGTGGAAAAGTATTTAGAGCGCTGTGTCAACTCCATCAGGCGTCAAAGCTATGAGAATCTTGAGATTCTGTTAATAGATGACGGCTCTCCGGATGGCTGCGGCTTATTATGTGACGGCTTTGCAGAGGAAGACAGGCGAATTAAGGTGATTCATAAAGAGAACGGCGGATTATCCAGTGCCAGAAATGACGGAATTGACATTGCAGGGGGAGAATATCTGATTTTTGTGGATAGTGATGATTTCCTTGCCGGGGATTTTGTGAAAGTATTATATGAAGCCTTATGTGAAACCGGAAGTGATATTGCCCAATGTAAATGGGAATATGTCACAGGAGATAAGATCCTCAGGGAAGAGGAGCCCGGAGAAAATTACGTCTATACCGGTCATGAGATGCTGAAAAATCTGTACATTCCGGACGGCGCCTATTTTGTGGTAGCATGGAACAAGTTATATAAAAGAGAGCTTTTTGCCGCTGTCCGGTATCCGGAGGGACGTATTCATGAAGACGAGGCCACCACATACAAAATATTTGACGGGACAGATAAGGCAGTGTTCGTGGACCGTTTTTTATACGGCTATTATAAGGCGGAGAAAAGCATTACCAGAAACAGCTTTTATTTAAAGCGCCTGGATTGGCTGACGGCAATGGAAGAACGCATCGAATACTTTAAAGGTAAAAAATATGATGATTTAGTGGTGCCCACCATAAAGGCATATGCAGACGGTGCCATAGATTTATATTATCAATGCCGGGAAAATTTACAAAATTCCAAAGACAAGCAAAGAGAGATAAAATCGAGTATTAAAAAGTACGTAAAGGAAGCCGGAGGGTATCAAAAACTGCCCTTCAGAACTGCAGCCGGCTATTATCTGTTTTTCCTGTCCGGCGGATTTTACGGCATGCTCAGGAAGAAATTTTTTATTTCATAGGAAATTGCGTCCTATGAAGTAAAACCCTCCGGGAGATGCACATGATGCTTAAGTGGAAATTGTCACTAAAGTGACAGCGCGTCAGCGCTAGAGTCTGACAA
>CAMJWQ010000064.1 GCA_946409475.1 uncultured Lachnospiraceae bacterium | reverse complement strand
ATCCTTCCGGTGATTAAAAAATAAAAATGAATGAGAAATAAAAGCAGCCAGGTTTTTTAGGAGCAAGGAACCGGGCTGCTTTGTTTTATATTAAAATATTTCTAAATATCATAAAATATTTTGATTTAAGAAAAGATATCTTAATTTGTTTCTAATTTAAAAAAAATAGACCATTTATTTAAAATAATCAATTGGTAAAATAGAGTTGTAGTAGAAAAATACTTATTAATGAATGGGAGGATGCAAAGAAATGAGTAAGAAACGATTAAGGAAATGGATGGCAGCCTTACTGGTCATGGTAATGGCAGGAAATATGATAGGATGTGGAAATGCCGAAAATACGGCTGCTACGGCTTCAACTGAAGGGGAAGGGGCAGACACCTCAGAGGAGGCCGTCTCGGAAACAGGGGCGGCAGATTCCGGCGGGTTTGACTGGAAAGCATTTGAGGGAACCACCATAGAGATTCAAATGGTCCAGCATACGGCTTCAGAAGCAATGGTGGATAAACTGGAAGAATTTGAAGAGCTGACAGGAATTCATGTAGAGTATTCTATTACGCCTGAAAGCAGCTATTTTGATAAGGTATCCACATCATTGGCGAGTGGATCCGGTAGTCCTGATTTGTTTATGTCGGGAGCCTATCAGTTATGGGATTATTCAGTATCAGGATATGTAGAGGATTTGGATAACTATTTAACGGTTCCCACCATGCTTACTCCGGATTATGATTATTCGGATTTTGTACAGAGTGCGGTGGATGCATTAAAGTGGTCCGGTGTTCCGGGGGAACCGGTAGGAAAGGGTCCGCAGTTAGGCCTTCCTCTTGCCTTTGAAGTTTATACCATGGCCTACAATACCAGGGCTTTTGAAGAAAATAATCTGGAAGTGCCCACTACCTATGACGAGCTGCTAAAGGTATGTGATGCTTTGCAGGGATGGAACGGAGAAAATTCCTATGCAGTTGCCGTACGCGGTGCCCGGGACTGGGGAACGATACATCCTGCATATATGAGTATGTTTTCTGCCTTCGGTGCAAAAGATTTTGAGCTTGAAGGGAATAAGCTTGTTTCAAAGGTGAATTCACCGGAAGCGGTAGAAATGACAGAATTTTTTGTTGACATGATTAAGAGGGGCGGTTCTTCATCCTGGGCAAATTATACATGGTATGACTGTGGCGTTGATCTGGGAACAGGGAACTGTGCCATTGTACTGGATGCGGATAATAACCCGGTACATCAAAATTGGGATGGCGCCTCTGAAGAAGCAGGAAATATTGCATTTGCACCATTACCTGTAGCAAAGGAAGGAGATCCTCATATTTCTAATTATTGGACATGGTCAATTGCCATGAATTCCAAGTCTCAGAATAAGGGAGCTGCCTGGTATTATATTATGTATTTTACAAGTAAGGATTTTGCAAAATATGCCACCATTGAAGGAAATAGCCTTGACCCTGCACGTACATCGGTTTGGGAATCGGATGAATTCGCAGAATTAATGGAAAATCAACCGGGATACATAGATGCATTTAACGCTACTATTGATGATACTACAATTTTGTTTACGCCCCAGCCTTATTTCTTTGAAACGACTACGGAATGGGCAGCCACCTTGCAGGATATTGTGGCAGGAAAATACGATTCCGTTCAGGAAGGACTGGATGCATTAAAGGAAAAGATGGATACGGCCGTACAGGATATTGCCATACAGTAGCGGAGCGGAAAGCAAGATAGTCTGTATTAATATAAGGAGGGATTGTGCTTAAGAAAAGCAGACCAATCCCTTCTATAAAAGAAAAGGAGGCAGCCATGAAAGAAACTGGAAAAAAATACAGGAGCCGGGAAGTCAATTATAATGAAATACCGGCTTATATCAGAAGAAGACCCTATTACATAATAGCACCGGGCATGCTCATTTTAATTGGAATATTAATTCCCTTTATTACTGCCATTATTCTGTCCTTTACGAATTATTCCTTCAGACTGCCGCAATTTAAATTTGTTGGGCTTAGGAATTGGACTGGAATGATTACAAGTCCGGAATTTTGGCATGCGCTCTCTGTAACCTTACGATATGGTTTTTTTGCGACATTGACCCAAATGCTTTTGGGTATGGGGGTTGCTTTGCTTTTAAAGAAAGATACAAAATACAGCCGGATTTTAAAGGTGGCTTTCACATTTCCCCTTATGGTAGCACCGGCAATTGCCGTACTTATCTGGCAGTTGATGACATCCAATACGGTAGGGGTGTTGGAAAAGGTATTAAATATTTTTGGTATTTATAATTTTCCCTGGGCAGCATCTCATGAAACGGCTATGTTTACTGCCGTGTTGATAGATACGTGGGTCAACACCCCGTTTGTGCTTCTTCTTATCCTGGCAGGAATACAATCCCTTCCGAAATCACCCTTTGAGGCTGCGGCGGTAGATGGGGCAGGTGCCTGGTTTACATTTAAAACACTGACATTTCCCATGCTGAAACCATTTATGTATATCGCATTATTGTTTCGCCTGATGGCAGCATTGCAGGAGTTTGGAATTATTTATGCTCTTTCTAAAGGAGGACCGGGAAATACGTTGATGAATATTTCGTTAACAGGTTATATCAATGGTTTCACCTATCAGAAATTAGCAGGTGCTCTTCCTTATCTGCTTGTATTATGGCTGATCATTAATAAAGCGGCCGGTTTTCTTGTAAAGAGACAAAGACATCTGGCGAAACAGGCAGCCGGAGAGTAAAGGAGAGTATATGGAAAAAAAGAAGAACAATAAAAAAATATATATGGCTTTGGGAGCTGTCGGAAGAAATCTGGGATTAACGTTATTTGGATTATTTGCTCTGTTTCCTCTTGTCTGGATGGTATTGTGTGCATTTAAGTCTGATGCGCAAATGTATAATACGGTATTTAGGTTTACGCCCACCCTGGATAATTTTTATGCCGTATTGGTTAGGACAGACTATTTTAAGGCTTTTTTTCAAAACCTGGTTGTGGCGGGGGGAGCAGTTATCATAACGGTAATAGCGGGCGTTCCCTGTGCCTACGCACTGGCAAGATATGATTTTAAAAAGAAAGAGGATGTGGCCTTTCAGATACTGTCCTTTAAATTTGCTCCTGAAATTATGGTGATACTCCCCATTTTTTTGATTTTCCAAAAAATAGGACTATATGATTCCTATTTCGGATTAATATGGGTGTACCAATTAATTACAATGCCTCTTTTGATTTGGGTAGTAAGAGGATATTTTGAAGATATTAGTGTGGAAGTGGAGCAGGCTGCACAGCTGGACGGCTATGCCTGGTATGAGGTTTTTTTAAAAACACTGCTGCCTCTTATCAAACCGGGATTAGTAGCATCAGGCCTGTTAGCATTTATTTTCGCCTGGAACAGCTTTACATTTCCGCTGATTTTAAGCGGATTTAAAATACAGACGATTACCATTACGGCATTGCGTTATATTTCTTCTGATACGGTACACTATGGCCAGGTCGCCGTGGCATCGACGATTGCCGTTTTGCCGGAAGTAATTGTTGCTTTATTTATACAGAAACATCTTGTGCGCGGATTAAGCTTTGGTGCCGTAAAGGGATAGCGGAGGTAATAGGATGGCCCAGATAGAACTTTGTAACATAACTAAGAAATATAAAAAAAATACGGCTCTTGATGATATCAGTATTACCATAAAAGATAACGAATTTTTTGTCTTATTCGGCCCGGCAGGTGCGGGAAAGACCACGTTATTGAAAATAATAGCAGGAGCGGAGTTCCCTCAGGAGGGGTTAGTTAAAATTGACGGAAAAATAGTGAACCATATGGAATCCAAGGACCGTAATATATCAATGGTATTTGAAAACTATGCCTTGTATCCGAATCTTACCGTGTATGATAATATCGCTTCACCTATGAGAAGCAGGTTATACAGGAAGGATGAAAATGATATTAAAACGGCTGTCAACAAAGTGACGGAGCTGATGAAAATCAATCATCTTCTTGAAAGAAAGCCAAGTCAATTATCGAACGGGCAAAGACAAAGGGTAGCTCTTGGAAGGTGCCTTGTCAGAAATCCCAGTGTATTTTTAATGGATGAGCCCCTGGCGCATCTGGATGCAAAGCTCCGCCATATGATGAGGGGAGAATTGAAAGAGATGCAGACATCCATTAATTCCACTACCATTTATGTGACGCATGATTATACGGAAGCCATGTCCCTGGCGGATAGAATAGCAGTATTAAATAAAGGGAAAATTGTTCAGCTGGGAACGGCTCAGGAAATGTACTTTACGCCCCGGAATGAATTTGTAGCCTGTTTATTTGGAGAGCCGGAAATTAATATCATAGAGGCGCAGATATACCATGAGTCGGAGAAGGTATATTGTAAAGCATTCAATCAGGATGTTTTTCTCTATCCGGGTACGGATGTGGGAAAAATTTTGACAGGTGAAGAAAGAAGCAGGGTTGATATGGGGATTCGCGGCACGGATATTGAAATCGCTTTTGAAAGGCCGGGGGATGACTGGCTGGAAGGATGCGTTTATGCCAATGAGCCGATTGGGAATAAGGTAATTATGACGCTGACGGCGGCAGGAAATAAAATAGCAATTACCTGTCCTAACGATACAAAAGCCGATCTGGATGCAACCGTTTATTTTAAAATCAACATGGATAAGGTTCTCTTTTTTGACAGTGAAACCAAAGAATTCATTACCAGAAGCGACATGAAAAAATACAAAAAAGGGGAGGAGACGGATACATAGTGGCACAGCTTATATTAAACCAGGTATATAAAAAATATGATGGGAAAAAGAAAAAACTGTTCAAAAAGCAGGAAAAAAATAATTTTGCCGTAAACGGTATCTCCTATACCTGTAATGATGGAGAATTTATCGGAATCCTGGGTCCCTCCGGGTGCGGAAAGTCGACCACGCTCCGTATGATAGCAGGACTGGAGAAAATCACTGCCGGAGAGATTTATATAGGAGATATGCTTATTAATGATCTAGAACCTAAGGATAGAAATATTGGGCTGGCTTTTGAAGATTATGCCCTATATCCCCCTCTTACCGTACGGGAAAACCTTGCCTTTAATATGCGTGCAAAGAAAAAGGCACAAAATGAGATTGATGAAGCGATTGCCTATGTGGCACCCCTGATGAAAATAGATGATTTACTGGAAATGAAACCATCCGCTTTATCCGGAGGACAAAAACAGAGGGTTAATATAGCAAGAGCCATTGTACGGCGTCCCGGATTATTGCTGTTAGATGAACCGCTCAGCCATTTGGACGGAAAAATGAGACAACAGCTTCGTCAGGAAATCAGACGTATGCACCATGAGATACACTGCACAGCGATTATCGTCACTCATGATCAGATGGAGGCTATGTCCTTGGCAGACAGAATTATCATTATGAAAGATGGTATGATACAGCAAATAGGCACTCCTCTGGAGGTATACGACGATCCGGTCAATGAATTCGTCGCAGGCTTTATCGGAGAACCGCCCATGAATCTGCTTCATGCCAAGATAGTCAACAAAAATGGCGGGTTTGTGTTTACCTTTGCAGGCAGTGAGCTGGAAGTACAGGTTCCGAAAAAGTACGGGAAGATAGTCTGCGGCGGTATGGAAGTGATTTTAGGAGTGCGACCTACAGATGTGATGATCACAAAGAAAAGCGCTGCAGGAACACAAGTGCGGATCGCCGTTTATGAAAACCTGGGAGATGAAAGAAGAATAGCCGTACGCGTGGGAGCTTCACTAGTAAGCATAACGACCGTCGATGATGTTTTTTACAGCGTGGGAGACAAGGTTCAACTGGCCTTTCATGAAGAAAGAACGCATTTGTTTGATCCTGCCACAGGTAACCGGATTCGTGGATAGCGGAGGAAATATAAATGGAAATTAATTTAAAGTATCGTTTGGGTATTTATGAGAAGGCAATGCCTTTAGAGCTTTCATGGGAGCAAAGGCTGCTTGCGGCCAGAGAAGCAGGGTATGACTATCTGGAAATGAGCATTGATGAGACGGAAATGAGGATGGCAAGACTGGATTATACGGACGAAGAAATTTATGGCCTTTTGGATGCACAAAGAAAAGCAGACCTGTTAATTGAAAGCATTTGCTTTAGTGCCCAAAGAAGGTACCCTCTGGGAACGAATAATGAAGAACAGGAAAAGTATGCCGTAAATCTATTGGAAAAAGCAGTTCTCCTGGCAAAAAGGCTTGGAATCCGAATGATTCAGATACAGGGATATGATTGCTATTACGGAGAAGAATCAGACGGAAGGACGAAGGAGAGATTTTTCAGAAATCTGAGGAGAGGAGTTCTTTTTGCAGCACAGCATGGCGTTATTTTAGGTATGGAAACTATGGAAAATAACTTCATAAATACCATTGAAAAAGCAATGTATTATATTGCTGAAATAAACTCCCCTTATTTGCAGGTTTACCCCGATATCGGAAATATATCCAATGCCACGGAATATGTCTGTAAGGACATAAGAATGGGGAAAGGGCATATTGCGGCGGTACATTTAAAGGAAACCCTGCCGGGAAGATTTAGGGACATTCCGTTTGGAACGGGGAATGTTGCATTTGCGGATGCCATTGCCGCATTATACGGGCAGGGTATACGCCGATATGTGGCAGAATGCTGGAATGGCAGGGAAGAGAACTGGAAAGAAACCATAAAGAACAACAGGGATTTTTTAGACAGGCAGTTCCTTAAAGCCAGGCAGCTGTTGGAGACGGAATAGGGGTGCTGTGGTTGAAAGGAGGATTTCATGAAAAAATATGTGATGGGACTGGACAATGGAGGAACGACTACGAAGGCCGCCCTATTTGATATAAAGGGAAAGGAAATTCAATCGGCAAGCCGGCATACGCCTGTCATAACACCTAAACCGGGCTATGTGGAAAGAGATATGGAAAGACTTTGGAATTATAATTGTGCCTGCATAAGAGAGGTGGTTGAGAAAGCACGAATTAATGTGCATGAAATCATCGGTATTGCAGTGTGCGGGCATGGGAAGGGGATCTACCCATGGGGAAAAGATAATAAGCCCGCATATAACGGCATTGTATCCACAGATGGAAGAGCATGGAGATATCCCCCAAAATGGAAAGAGGCGGGGATACTTCGGAAATATCATCCCCGATTATGCCAGGAGATTATGGCATGTCAGCAGGTATCTCTTTTAGCATGGCTGAAAGAGCATAGACCGGATGTCTACGATAATATCAAGTGGGTATTTTCCGTAAAGGATTATATTCGGTTCCGATTGACCAATGAAGCTTTTTGCGAGATTACCGATATCTCCGGTTCGGGACTGATGGATGTAAAAAATGCAAGATTCGATAAGAAAATGCTGGAGGAATTTGGAATAGGGGAAGTGTTTGAAAAATTAGCGCCTATCAGATATTCTTATGAGCAATGCGGAAGGTTAACAAAGGAAAGCAGCCGGTCGACCGGATTGCCGGAGGGAATCCCGGTAGCGGGAGGCATGTTCGATATTGATGCATGCGCCATTGCCATGGATATGACATCTACGAAGGAAATTTGTACGATAGCAGGAACCTGGAGTATTAATGAATATATAGCAAAGGAGCCCGTCATGGACGGAAGCATAGCAATGAATTCCCTTTATGCAATCCCCGGATTTTATCTGGTGGAGGAATGCAGTGCCACATCGGCAGGAAACCTGGAGTGGTATTTAAAGAACTGTATGGAAAATGAAGTGATACCGGAGAGAGAAAATATATACGGTCTGGTAAATTCCTTAGTGGAGGGCGTAAAGCCGGAGGATTGTGATGTCTATTTTTTACCGTTCCTATATGGCTCCAATACGCATCCCCTGGGAAAAGCAGCCTTTGTGGGATTAACAGCCTATCATACAAAGGCCCATATGCTAAGGGCAATTTTTGAAGGAGTAGCGTATTCTCATAAAACCCATATAGAGAAATTACTTATGTCCAGAAAAAAAACGGAGTCAATCCGTATGGCCGGCGGAGCGGTAAATTCTAAGGTATGGGTCCAGATGTTTGCGGATATATTAAATATGCCTGTTGAGGTTGTAAGGGCAAAGGAATTAGGTGCAATGGGGGCGGCAATGGCAGCAGCTGTTGCGGCCGGAGAGTACAGGGACTATGGGGAAGCGGCCAAAGGTATGGTACGGATAGCAGAGGTGATAAGGCCAGATCCGGAGACAGCTGCTATTTACAGGGAAAAGTATGAAAAATATCGGGAGGTATGTCATGCCCTGGATACGGTATGGAACAAATTTGTCGTGTAAATGAATGAGAAAAAGAAAGGAGTTAAACGGTATGGATAAGAAAGGAAGTATTCCCAAAACAATGAAGGCGCTGGTCGCTTATAGTAAGGAGAGGTATGTATTTGAGGAGGCATATCCAACACCCGAATGCGGGCCGGATGATATTATTATAAAAACAGAGGCATGCGGCATATGTGCCGGAGATTTAAAATGCAGTCATGGAGCAGCCATGTTCTGGGGAGATCAAAACCAGCCTTCATGGGTGAAACCACCCTTTATTCCCGGGCATGAATTTTTCGGGCATATTGCCCAGATGGGGGAAAATGTAAAAGATCATCAATTGGGAGAAAGGATTATAGCTGACCAGATCGTTCCATGCGGAGAATGTAAATTCTGCAGGGACGGACATTACTGGATGTGCCAGCCTCATAATATTTTTGGTTTTCAGGAGACAAACAACGGCGGTATGGCTGAATATGTAAGATTTCCCAAGACAGCGGTTATTTCCAAGGTTCCGGAGGAAATGGACGTAAAGGAAGCACTGCTTATTGAACCTTATGGCTGTTCAAAGCATGCGGTAGACCGTGGAAATATAACGAATGAAGATATTGTTGTGATATCCGGTGCAGGAACATTAGGTCTGGGCATGATTACATATGCGAGAATGAAAAATCCCAGGAAATTAATAGTACTTGATATGGTCAATAGGCGGCTGGAAAAGGCAAAAGAGTTTGGCGCGGATATTACGTTAAATCCATCGGAGGTTGATGTGATAAAGGAAATAATGAATATGTCGGGCGGATATGGGTGTGATGTCTATATTGAAGCAACAGGGCACCCCTCCAGTGTGATGCAGGGACTGAGCATGATTCGCAAACTGGGACGTTTTGTTGAATTCAGTGTATTTGCGGAGCCTGCAACTGTTGACTGGTCAATAATCGGAGACAGGAAGGAACTGGATGTACTTGGTGCACATTTAAGCCCTTATGCCTATCCCTTTGTCATTGAAAATATAATGAACAGGAAATTAAAAACGGAAGGGATTGTATCAAGTATATTCTCTCTGGAGGAATGGGAAAAAGGGTTTGAATATGCAACAGGAAAATATGGAGATTTAAAAGTGGCCTTTGTATTTTAAACGGCCGAAAGGATGACAAAAACAGGGAATATAAGATAATATGTAAAAAAAAGCAGTTCTTTGATGCCAGAAAACAAATCTCCTTATTGCTTGGGAAATCAGGAAGGAAAATATGCAACGAATTTTAATTGTTGATGATGAATTTTTGGTTCGATTAGGATTAAAGACAACGATAGATTGGGAAAAATACGGGTATGAAATTATAGGAGAAGCATCTAATGGGAAAGAGGCTCTGGAAATGGCGAGGACTTTACTTCCGGATATTGTAATGACAGATATCAAGATGCCTGCTATGGATGGAATAGAGCTGATTACCAAGATTAAAGAAGAAAATAGTCATACGCAATTTGTTATTCTAAGCAATCATGAAAATTTCCAATATGCCAAACAGGCTGTAAAACTAGGAGTTTCACAATATATTCTTAAGTCCGAAATTAATAAAGAATTTTTATTACAGTCACTGAAATCAATAGGACAGAATAGGAAGGCTGAGACATCTAAAAGCCAGGACAGACATAATTTAGAGGAGGCATATCTAAAAAAGAATCTGCATAAGACGAATGTAAATGATTGTAATTCGGCCGCACGAATTTCCCAACCATCTGTCAATACATTTGTTGAGCCTAAATATATTATGATTAAATATTGGTGCAATATCAGCATCATGAATGAGCAATCCTTTGATATGCTTTCCAAAATTATGACATCCTTAGTAGATACCCTTTTTCCCGGTTCGGTGTTAAGTGAGGCTGTATATTATATACAATATTGTATGACGGTAATTTGTCCGGTAGCAAACATGGGAGAGGATATTGAGCAGACTATACTGGAAAAAAGCAATGCTATCGGCCGAAAGCTCAAGCATTATTTGTCTGTGGACCTAAAAGGAGGCTTCAGCCATTACGGAGCACGCGGGGAAATTCCCTATATGTTTATGGAAGCGGAGCTGGCCAGACAAAAAACTTTCTTTGTAGAAAGCCCGTTTCATTTTTACAGAAAAGAATATGAGGAATGGAAAAATGAAATAAGGCCACATGTTAGCGGCAGTACTATTATTTATTATTTGACTCATAGAGAGTATGATGAGCTGCATACATATGTGAAAGACATATTTGATGAATTGAAAAGAATTCAGTCATATTTATATGTAGAAAGGTGTTTTTTTGATTTTTTATCTATTGTAGGGTCCAGCCTTGATAAGATAAATATCAGTCCGGCGTCTTCCGTTGTGAATAAGCTGGATCATGATAATCTATATTCCCTGGCGTCGATTGAACAGATAGAGAATTATATCTGCGATATGTTTGCTATGATATTACAGGAAAGCGGTTCCGGGGAAAGTGGTTACAGTGTAAATGTGAAAAAAAGCATTGCATATCTGGAGGAAAATTTTGCTTCCAATATTACGCTGGAGGAAGTGGCACAATATGTGGAAATCAGCAAGAGCTACTTATCAATGCTCTTCAAACAGGAGACAGGAACGAATCTGGTCACCTATTTAAACCGGTACCGTATAGAAAAAGCAAAGGAAATATTGGTTTCTACAAATTTTAAAATTTATGAGGTGGCTGAAAAGGTCGGATTCTGCAGCCCCTATTATTTCAGTAAAATGTTTAAAGAAATTACCAAAATGCAGTGTAAGGAGTATAAAGACAAATTTTTTAAAGGTAATAAACAACAAATCAGGTAGATTACGGGGCAATACGGCAACGTTTTCCGGCCAGTTATTCAAAGAACGTTATCCCAGATAATATTTAACGAAAGGACCATGGATGTGAAAGCAGATAGAAGGCTCCCGCCAATGGTCCTTCGGCTTTTACCGATTACTTAAATCCCTTGTGAAAATATCACTTTTTTCAAGGAGGCTCTCTACCGTATCAAGGCCTAATCGGTGAAGAAGCTCAATGACATAAGGGTTGTCAATGGGAGTTTCAAAAGGAGCATCATTTCCGTACTGTTCTACATTGACACGTCCCTCCTCATGGGGAATCAAAACCTTGGGACCGCCTACACAACCGCCTACACAGCCCATGCCTTCAAAGAAGTTGGCTTTGGTATCACCGGAGAGAATATCCTGGATTAACCTTCTGCAGGCCTGTACTCCGTCTGCTTTCCGGGTATGGACTTTAATTTCTCTATCCGGCTTAAGCCGTTCTAAGGTGGCAATCACTGCTTCACTAACTCCTCCCGTGTGCGCGTAGATTCTCCCTGCCCGGGAGGAGTGGTCTTTTTCACTTTCTTCTGTTTCCGAGGGATTTATTTCCATAACATGGAAGATATCCTGAATCTCTTGAAATGTCAGAACATAATCAACCGCATCGGCAATATCCTTTTCTCTGGCTTCCGCCTTTTTAGCAAGGCAGGGTCCGATGAATACGGTCAGGGCATTGGGGTGAAGAGCCTTGACCGCCCGTCCGCTTGCAATCATGGGTGATACGGCAGGAGGAACGTGGGGAACCAGTTCTTTATATATTTTTCGAATCATACCGATCCACATAGGACAGCAGCAGCTCGTCAACTGATAATCTTCTTCGGTTTTGATATTTTTATCAAATTCCAAAGCTTCCTTTAAGGTAAGGATGTCCGCAAAAAGAGAAACCTCGATCATTCCGTCAAAGCCTATTTTTTTCAACGCACTTCGAAGCTTGCCAGGGGTAACCTCACTGCTGAATTGCCCGTGGAAAGCAGGGGCAACCAAAGCATAGACCAGATCCTTATGAGAACGGATTGCCCGAAGAGCCGGAATGACATCCTTACTGGCAGTAAGGTTCTTGGCCCGGCATTCCTGAATACAGATAGAACAACCGGCGCACATATCCTCATCAATGACCGGTTCACCGGATTCGCCCGGGTGAATGGCATGGAAGGGACAGACCTTCACGCAATCAGGCTCGTCACAGCTGCATTCGCCTGTATGAAGTATCAACGGATGTTTTTCGGGATGCAGCAGGCAATCAAGGTGGTGGGTATCATAGAGCTCCAGTTTTTCAAGAAAAGAGGAATCTTTTTCTTTTAGGGTTCGAAATAGAACCTCATAATACAATTCTTCGAATGTCTTCATAATCGTATCAAATCCTTTCTACGCAAAGTGATCAATAACTAGCATTGCCTTTTTTTTGAATCTTATGATGCGCTGCATGTATCATAATATCCTTATATCTATTGTACAAGAAATGGGAAAGGAATTCAGCATAGAAAAATACGATAT
>CAMJWQ010000063.1 GCA_946409475.1 uncultured Lachnospiraceae bacterium | reverse complement strand
CTTTAGTTAAGTATCTCTTTAATTTTCTAAAACATAGAAGTATTGATTTGTTTAAAACGATTTTAAAAAAAAAATTCAAAATGATTACAAAGGAGGTTAGTTTTATGGATTATCCCAAATATCAATTTTCTGAAGAAGATATCCAAAATAATAAGGGGATATCAGCAGTAAGTTATCTTGGTATTCTGTTTTTCTTACCATTAGTGGCTTGTCCCCAGTCTGCCTTTGGCAGGTTTCATGCCAACCAGGGGTTACTTTTGTTTTTGACCGGTATGATTGGATCTATTGCCCTTGATTTTGTACCTATATTCGGAGGATTCTTAAGAAGTATTTTTGGATTATTTATATTTGTTTACATGATTGTAAGCATTATAAATACAGCAAATGGAAAAGCAAATGAGCTTCCCGGTATCGGACATCTTCGTATCTTTAAATAAAAAATTTTTTATCGTATAGGATTAGGATGTTCTCTGAATTAACGACCACAATATCTATCAACATAGGGAAGATATCACTGCATGACTGCTTTGTTCAATTTAATAATTATCATACTTTACAAAAGAGGCTCAGCCGGATTAGAAGAAATTATTGAGAGAGTGTTTTTGTTTATAATAAATAAAGATAAGCATATTAAGTATTTCCTTAATACCGCTGTCTATTCTCCACTACCTTACCAATAATTTTTATGGGCAGCTCTTCAATTTCTTCATTACTAAAGGTCATAGGCTGGTAAATCGGATTAAAGGATAGTAAACTAATACCCTCCTGATACTTCATTAACCGCTTGCAGGTGGCACATTCACCATTGACCATAGCGATCACGATATCTCCCGACTCAGCATCCTCCTGTTTTTTAACAATAACCGTATCACCCTCGGAAATTCTTGGAGACATGGAATCCCCTTTAATCTTAAGGCCAAAGAATTCACCTGTCATAGCCATTTCTTCCGTAATTTCTTCCGTATCTACAATATTCTCTATGGCTTCAATAGGAATTCCGGCAGCTACCTTGCCTAAAACATTAATTATGGTGCCCTTTGTCGTCCCCTGATGAGATGAGGGCATTCCCTTTCTATTATTGCTATTCGTATGTTCATTGAACCACTCATCTTTTGTTCTAAATTCCGTATTACCCAACAGCCAGTCAACAGAAACATTAAAATAAGCAGCTATTTTCTGTAGCTTATCTGCTTTTGGCGTCGCACGGCCTGTTTTCCAATCGGTTAAACTAGATTGTCCGATTCCGGTATCTTTTGCAACTCTATAAGCAGTTACATTCTTTTCTTGTAATAATTGCACAAATCTCTCATACATAAATGCGGTACCTTTCGTATAAATATAATAATTATGTAAAAATGATAATAAAATGCTTGATTAGTTGTAAAATGCGTAGTAATATACTTGTAAAACAACAAGTACTTCGCAAATTACAACTATTTTATTATGCGCAATACTATGAATAAGTAAAGTATAAAGTATTTTCGCAGTATCTGCAAGTTTTTTTATTTCATAGGAGGAAAATACCTCCTATGAAATAAAACCCTCCGGGGAATGCGCACTTTGTTCTCTATGTACCTTGAAAATTTCATAATGTCCAGTAAAGACATAGTACAAACCCTATGGGATGAATCTGGAATCTCATCTTTTTTGTATTGCAGATGTAAAAGAACAAGTAAAAAACGTGGATTGCACCACGATAAAAATGTTTGTGAAAGGATGATAAAAGCGGTGAAAAATGAAGATATTAAAAAGCCGGGCCATAATGAGCCGGAATTCATAGCTGATAAAAAAGCTTCCGATCATGAATGGGATGGCTTTATACCAAAAGCAAGATTTGACCAGGTAAACAATGAAAAAAAGAAATGGAAGCTTGCCGCTTTACAGCGGGACAGCAGGATCGACAGCCTGTTGGAAGAAGTAAGGAAAATAGATACCATGAAAAAGCATATTTTTAATCTTGAGGATGAAATAAAAAAGAAGGAAGAACAACATGCAGCTGATCTGGAAAGATTTAAAATGGATATGGCTGTCAATTTTGCACTCTTCGCCTTTTCTGTATTACTCCTTCCGGCGGAAGAAGAAATAAGTAAGTCAGGAGGATTCCGTATATGACGGCAGATATAATAAACGGAATCAAAAATGCCATTATCAATGAATTTGGCGAGAATTATACGGTTTACACAGGACCTGTGGACCCGGAAGTAAGCAAGCCCTGCTTTTCCGTTTTATGTGAGAATCCGACAAAGGAGCTGTATTTGGGGAGAAAGTATATCGTAAAAAATCCGTTTTGCATTCAATACTTACCCTCAGCCACAGGAGCATATGAGGAGTGCATACCGGTTATGGAAAAGCTGTATACCTGCTTGGAAATCATCACCATGGGCGATGATTTGATAAGAGGGGGTAAGATGGAGAGTGAATGTAAGGATAATTTGCTAAGCTTCCATATTAATTATGATTTGTTCGTTTATGAGATGGAGGAGCAGGAGAATATGGATGGGATGGATTTCAATGCAGCAGTGAAAGGATGATGAAATGACAGTTAAGAAAAAAGAATTAAAAACTAAGGAATTGGCATTTACCAAAGAGCAAATTGTCAATTCCCGCAAATTTAGAAGATTTCAGGATTTGCTAAAGGGAAATTTGAATGATGAAACGCTGTATCGGATTTCCGGGGTAGAAGCAATGATTGAAGAAATAATGAAAGGAGAAGTGAAATAAGATGGCACTTGGTGGTGGTACATTTCAAACACAAAACAAGGTTCTTCCGGGGACATATATTAATTTCATATCAACGGCGACGGCAGACGCGGCCTTAGGAGACAGAGGATATGCGGCAATGCCTCTTGAGCTTGATTGGGGAATGGATGACGGGATCTTTACGGTTACCAATGAAGATTTTTATAAAAATTCTGCGAAAATATTCGGATATGCCTATACACATGAGAAAATGAAGGGGCTGCGTGATCTCTTTCAAAATATCTCGGTTCTGTATGCCTATAAGCTGACCGGAGGAGGAGTGAAAGCGTCTAATGAATACGCAGCTGCAAAATACTCCGGGATAAGAGGAAATGATCTTCGGATTATGATTCAGGCTAATGTGGATGATAACGCAAAATTTGATGTGTTAACGTATTTGGAAACGACTGTCGTAGATAAACAGACCGTAGCACAGGCTGCTGAACTTACGGCAAATGATTATGTGTCTTTTAAAACAGGGGCAGAATTAGCCATAACAGCATCAACACCCTTAACAGGGGGGACAAACAATGCAGCCGACGGAACAGCGCATCAAAGCTTTTTAAATAAAATAGAAAGCTATCCTTCCATTAATGCGATTGGTGTCCTCACAACAGAAGCCGCTATTAAATCCTTATATACGGCTTTCGTAAAAAGAATGCGGGACGAGGTCGGAATAAAATTTCAGGTAGTAATGCTCTCCAACGCCGCAGACTACGAAGGGATTGTGAATCTGAAGAATACGGTGGCAGATGAAGGCTGGGAGACCGCGTCTTTAGTTTATTGGGTAACCGGTATTATTGCCGGCAGTACGGTCAATACCTCCAATACAAATAAGATTTACAATGGTGAATTTACGGTTAATGTTGACTACACACAATCGGAATTAGAGGAGGCAATCAGGGCAGGCGAGTTTGTTCTGCATCAGGTGGGAACAGAGATCAGAGTCCTTGAAGATATCAATTCCCTGGTAACCGGCAGTGAAGAAAAGGGAGAGGTCTTTAAGGATAATCAGACAATCAGAGTGACTGACCAGATTGCAACGGATATTGCAAAGCTCTTTGTTACGAAATACCTCGGTACCGTACCAAATAATGCAGCCGGCAGGGTTTCTCTTTGGGCAGATATCGTAAAGCTTCATGAACAATTGCAGGATATCAGGGCAATCGAAAATTTCAGTGATGAGGATGTTACTGTTTCCCAGGGGGATAAAAAATCGGTTGTAATTACAGAGGCAGTAACCGTAGTAAATACAATGGCAAAATTGTATATGACAGTGGAAGTAGCGTAAGCAGGGAGGAGAAAAGATGGCAAATATAACAATGAAAGCCAAGGACGCAATCAGTGCAAAGCTTGCCGAATGCTATGTGACAATCGGAACAAGAAGATATAACTTTATGCAGGCAATTAATTTGGAAGCGTCCTTTGAAAAAACAAAAACAGATATTCCTATTTTGGGGAAAACCGGGAAGGGTAACAAAGCGACAGGCTGGTCGGGAAGCGGTTCGGCAACATTTCATTATAATACCAATATTTTCAGGCAAATGATGCTGGATTATAAGAACACGGGCCAGGACACCTATTTTGAAATCCAGGTTTCCAATGAAGATCCCACAAGTGATGCGGGAAGACAGACGATAGTGTTTATTGACTGCAATATTGATGGTGGAATTCTTGCAAAATTTGATGCGGGCGGTGAATATCTGGAGGAAGATATGGATTTTACCTTTGAAGATTTCAAGATGCCGGAATCGTTTAACGAGCTTACCGGTATGTAGACATCTCCCCGGGGAAAGCAATTTTCACCGGGGAATTTTAAATTTTGTTATTTCATAGGAAATTGTGTCCTATGAAATAAAACCCTCCGGGGGATGCGCACGAATGCATAAGGAAGATGTCACCGCGTGACTGTACTCGGCACGCAAAGTGTCTTCTCCCTCAAGAATGAGGGGCGGGGGAGCTGAAGTGTCGAAGACACTTATTTAATTAAAAGAAAGGAAAGGATAAATGATGTCAAATCTATCACAGTTTTTAAAAAAAAATAAGGTAAAAAAAGAAAATGCAAAGTTTGTTGCAACGAAATCATTATGTGACGAAAAGGGAAATCCACTTGAATGGGAAATCAAAGCAATCACCACAAAAGAAAATGAGGAAATCAGAGAAGACTGCACGATTGAAGTTCCCGTTAAGGGAAAACCAAATGTATACAGACCGAAGCTGGTAACCTCCAAATACATAGCCAGAATGCTGGCAGCCGCAGTGATGTACCCGGATCTTTACAATGCAGAGCTGCAGGATTCCTACGGAGTCACTTCTCCTGAGGAACTGGTAAAGGAAATGATAGATGATCCCGGAGAATATAATGAGTTTGCCTCATTTGTTCAAAAATTCAATGGATTTGATTCCGGTATGGAAGAAAAGGTAGAAGAAGCAAAAAACTGATTCTGGAAGGTGATGGAGATTCAAATTATGCATATTATGCACTGCATAAGCTACATATATTACCTTCCCGGTTTGCTGCTCTCGATCCTTATGAAAAGGCATTTATCATTGCTTCCATCAATATCAGGATCGAAAACGAAAAGAAACAAATGAAGGCTTCGAAAAAACGAGGTAAAAAATAAGGGCTTTTGGCAAGGCCCTGCAAACAAATAAAGTATTGCCGAGAAAGGATGGTGAGACATGGCAGAATTAGCAAATTCAATCACAATTACAGATACAATGACAGCTTCCCTGATGCAGGCTTCAGCGGCATCTCAGGTGGTCAGTAACGCTTTTGCATCCATGCAGACGGCATGTGCAGCAGCTTTTAGCAATACACAGATAAGGACCGCCAGATCAGAAATCGAACAGGTAGGAACGGCCTTAACGGAAGGTACAAATAGTGGAGATGGTATTTCCGATCAAATAAGCAAAATAAATTCGAATATGGAAGGAATGGCAGAAAAGGCTAAAAAATTTATGGCTTCCTTTGGTGCGGATACGCTCAAAAATGCGGCTGTAGAAATGTATCAAATGGGAACGGCATTACAGGCGACAGAAAATAAATATAATTCCGTATTTGCCGGAATGACAGGCACCGCGGACAGCTTCCTGGCAGACTTTCAAAAGCTGACACCCGCTACAACGGCGACCGCAAGAACAATGGCAATGGGCATACAGGGAGCACTTACTCCGATGGGAATTGCAGGAGAGGAAGCAGCGAAAATGACTGGAGAAACCATGCATCTGGTCGGGGCGCTGTCTAATTTTAACAGTGCGGCAAAGTCTCCGGAAGAGGTGGCACAGGCTTTTCAATCTGCTTATTCCGGTGATTATGAGGCATTGGGCTCACTAGGGATCCAGGCTGATGAATCCTCCGTAAAAGAAACAGCCGTAAATATGGGACTGGCCGGAAATACAGATGAGGTTACCAGGCAAATGGAGGCACAGGCGCTTTTGCAGCTGGCCTATTCACAATCTGCCGATGCTCTGGCAGCCTATAATGAGGAAGCTTTGGATACGAATACAAGAATGCAATTGTTGCAGACCGGGTTTCAAGATACCTTTGCAAAGGCGGGGCAGTCTTTGCTTCCCAGAGTGAACGAATTTCTGGAGGTGATGCAAGGATACATGCCTGTGATACAGCAGGGAGTGTATTTGCTGGCCGATGCCTTTGGGGCAGTTATGGATGGAGCAATGGCAGTCTATAACTTAATTGCAGAAAACTGGCCTGTTATCGGACCAATTATTCTGGGAATTGCCGGAGCGTTAGCGGTTTTTGCACTATATCAGGGAATACAGACACTGGCGACATGGGCGCAGACAGCCGCGACATGGGCACAGGCAACAGCCCAAAAGGCATTGAATACGGCAATGAACACATGTCCTATTGTATGGATTATAGCTCTTATTATGGTTGTGATAGGGATAATTTACGCCGTATGTGAGGCTATCGCAAGGGTAACAGGTGTGGCAGATTCCGGTTTTGGAGTGATATGCGGCGGGTTGAATGTAGTAATGCAATTCTTTAAAAATTTAGGTCTTGAGGTTGCCAATATTGCACTTGGAATCGGATATGCTGTTGCGGCAGTTGCCACAAATATTATGACGGCATTTCATAATGCAATTTGCAGTGTTCAGTCATGGTGGTATGGTCTGCTTTCCACGGTACTGACTGTTGTTGCCGGAATATGTGAAGCATTGAATAAAATTCCCTTTATAGAATTCGATTATTCCGGTATTACATCGGCTGCGAATGAATATGCTGAAAAATCAGCGCAGGCGGAAGCAGACAAAGAGGAATACACAAATATAGCAGATGCATTTCATGAGGGTATGTCGACATTTGATACCTTTCAAAAAGGCTGGGCTTCCAATGCATTTAGTGCAGGTGCAGATTGGGGAGACGGTGCTGCCGGAAATATATCCGGCACTATCCCGGATTTTTTCAATACATCTAAAGAGCCCGCAAACACGGAAGAAACGTATCCGGTAGCGGAATTTGACGATGCCTATACGACTACGGGTGCCGGAACCGTTGCCGACAGTACGGCCTCCACTGCCGACAGTGCTTCCGCCATTTCCGATTCTGTTGATATTACAAATGAAAATTTAAGGTATTTAAGAGATGCTGCAGAGGCAGAAGCTATTAACAGGTTTACTACGGCAGCAATTACCATAAATCAAACCAATCATAATACTGTCTCTTCCGATACCGATATTGACGGGATGGTTGCCTGTCTGACGGAAGGTATGAACCAGGCTATGGAGCAGGCAGGGGAAGGAGTACATAACTAATGGCATATTATTTTTATCTGGATACCGTATTATTGCCAATACCGCCGGAAAAGCTGCAAATTCAAATCAATAATGCAAATAAAACATATACCCTTATGAATGACGGAGAGATCAATGTATTAAAAGCAGCGGAATTAACAGACATCGAATTTGATGCATTACTTCCTAATGTTAAGTATCCCTTTGCAGCCTATAAATCCGGATTTCAAAATGCATTTTATTTTTTGGAAAAACTGGAAGCATTGAAGACAGAAAAAAAAGCCTTTCAATTTATTATAACAAGGGAATTTTCCGGCGGGGAAAAGCTGTCGGCCACTAACATGAAAATGTCCCTGGAGTCTTATACCATTAAGGAGGATGCTAAAAATTATGGCATGGATGTACTGGTTACCATTAAATTAAAGCAATACAGGGATTATGCAACAAAGACATGTAATATCACCTTTGCTTCAGGGAAGCCCAAAGCGGCGGTGCAGTCTTCAAGGGCATCGGATCATTCGCCTGCCCGGACATATACGGTGGTAAAAGGTGACTGCCTGTGGAATATTGCAAAGAAGCTTTATGGGAATGGTGCAAAGTACACTGTCATCTACAATGCAAATAAAGATAAAATCAAGAATCCGAACCTGATTTATCCCGGACAGGTATTTACCATACCGGCTATATAGGGAGGAGATATATATGACTGCTGAATTATTGATACAAAATGGTTCCCGGGTATTTATTCCCGCCATACAGGAGGGAATCGAGTGGACAACGGAACGGGCAGGCTCTCCCGGAAAATTAACGTTTAAGGTACATCTGGATACTATTCTGGATATTACGGAGGGAAATGCCGTCAGATTTAAATGGGATGATAATAACATTTTTTATGGTTTTATTTTCTCAAAAAAAATGGATAAGGACCGTATCATTACCGTAACGGCCTATGACCAGCTGCGGTATCTGAAGAATAAGGATACCTATGTCTATGAGAATAAGACGGCAGGGGAATTAATTCAAATGATCGCTGCGGATTTTCAGATGCAGACGGCTGACATAGAAGATACCGGCTATAAAATTGCATCGAGAGTGGAGGATAATGTAACCTTGTTTGATATGATTCAAAACGCGCTTGATCTGACCATGGAAAACCAGAGATACATGTATGTGATGTATGATGATTTTGGAAAAATTGCATTAAAGGGCCTTGACAATATGCGTCTGGACTTTTTGATTGACGAAGAGACGGCGGAAACCTTCAGCTACGAATCTTCCATTGATTCACAGACCTATAATAAAATCAAGCTGATTTATGATAATGAAAATACGGGGCAGAGAGATTTGTATATTTCTCAAAGCTCGGAAAATATGAATGAATGGGGGGTTCTTCAGTATTATGATACGTTAAAGGAGGGAGAAAACGGGCTGGCAAAAGCCGATGCACTGTTGGAGCTTTATAATAAAAAAACACGAAGCCTGACCATCAAAAATGTTCTTGGTGACTGCAGAGTCAGAGCCGGCTCCATGGTAGTGGTTATTATGGATTTGGGAGATGTGAAGCTGAAAAACCTAATGCTGGTGGAAACCTGCAGGCATACATTCGGTGCGGATGAGCATTGGATGGATTTAAAACTTAGAGGAGGTGAATTTGTTGCCTGATTACAATACATTATTGCGTATCATGAAACAGGCGTCAACAGAGGCTGTTGAGGCCGCTAATCCTGTTCATATCTGTTATGGAAAGGTGATAAGTACCAGGCCCTTACAAATTAATGTGGAACAAAAAATGATTCTTGGTGAATCACAGCTGGTTCTGTCAAGAAACGTATCAGACTTCACCACACAGCTTACGGGAGAAAATACAAAAGCCTACTATAATACGGGAACAGAAGAAAATCCTGTTTTTGTGGAGGTTGATCATAAGCATGCCATAGGCAGAATAAGGATAACCATTCATAACGGATTGGCAGCAGGTGATGAAGTTCTCCTTATTAGAATGCAGGGAGGACAAAAGTATATTGTATTGGATAGGATGGGAGGATTATGATTCCGAGTACGAATTATTTATTAACAACTGACCTTGAGGTAGAGGAACAGCCAAGCAAAACTTATAAAATGCACATGGATAAAAAAAATATGAAAGGATACTGTGACGGTCTTGAAGCAGTCAGGCAGGCTGTCTATAAGATTTTAAACACGGAAAGATACCTCTACATCATGTATTCATGGGATTACGGTATTCAATTGCTGGATTTATTTGGTGAACCGGTCACCTATGTGTGCCCGGAGCTGGAAAGAAGGATTACTGAAGCTCTGACCTGGGATGACAGAATAGAATCCTGTGATGGTTTTACATTTGATACGGGCATGAAAAATAAGATTTATGTAAAGTTTACGGTACATACAATTCTGGGTGATGTACCGGCTGAAAAGGTGGTGAGCATATAATGTATGAGAGCGTGACATACGAAGAGATACTACAGAGAATGCTGGACAGGGTATCGGAAAAAATAGATAAAAGGGAAGGATCGATTATTTATGACACCCATTCCCCTGCGGCTATTGAATTTCAGAATTTATATTTGGAGCTGGATACCATTTTAAAGGAAGCTTATGGGGATACGGCTTCAAGAGATTTTCTGGTTCTTCGCTGTAAGGAGAGAGGGATTATACCTTATGAAGCAACACATGCCCTTCTGAAAGGAGTCTTTACACCGGGTAATCTTGAAATACCGATCGGTACCAGATTCAGCGGTGATGCTTTCAATTACATAGTAACGGAAAAAATGGAAGACGGAGAATACCAGCTGAAATGCGAAACAGCCGGAGCAACAGGTAATCAATATTTTGGGAATTTAATACCCATTACCTATATTTACGGCTTACAGACGGCGGTATTATCGGATATTCTCATTCCGGGAGAAGATGAGGAAGAAACAGAGGATTTACGTACCAGATATTTTTCTTCCTTCGATGAAAAGGCATATGGCGGAAACCGCAAGGATTATATGGATAAGGTAAATGCCATTGCCGGGGTAGGAAGTACGAAGGTTACGGCTGTCTGGAACAGTGATATATCTCCGGGCTCCATGATTCCGGATGAAGAGGTAATATCCTGGTATGAGTCCATAATTGGCTCAATGGAAGAGGGGATTTCCTCCTGGCTTACCGCTGTTTATACGGCAGCGGCAGAAAAGAAACTGACAACGGGGGGAAGCGTGCTTTTGACCATATTGGATGCGGAATATAATAAAGCAAGCGAAGCTCTTATAAAAACCGTTCAGGAAACAATAGATCCGGAGGAAACGGCAGGAGAAGGCTTCGGACTTGCTCCTATCGGGCATGTTGTATCGGTGCACACGGTTAATGAGGTCAGTATTGCAGTTAAAACGGACTTGACCTTTGAAAGCGGCTATGGCTGGTCGAATCTGCAAAGCTCTATGGATACGGTTATGGAGGCATATTTTCTGGAGCTGCGGAAAAAATGGGCGGACAGCAGCTTTCTGACGGTGAGAATAAGTGAAATAGAAGCAAGGCTTCTTGCCATTTCGGGTATTTTAGATATCGGAAATACAAGGATAAACGATTCTGAAAGTAATGTAAGCCTTGAAAGCAACGAAATTCCTGTGTTTGGAGGTGTTACCCCATGATAAGAAGCGTAGACCTGCATTCTTATTTACCGCCCTTTATGCAGGAATATCAGGAAATAAAGGAAGCGTATAAGGCGGAGGAACCGGAATTTGCAATTGTGTGGGATGCTGTTAACAGGGTACTAAATAATGAATTTATCGAGACGGCAGATGAGAATGGTATAGGAAGATTTGAAAAGATTCTGGGTATTCTGCCCTTTAAGGAGGATACACTGGAATCAAGAAGAGCAAGAGTAAGCTCAAGATGGTTCAATGCCATTCCCTATACCATGAAATCCTTCCTGTCTAAGCTGGCTGCTTTGTGTGGTGAAACCAATTTCACCGTGATAAAGCAATTTTCCTTATACCGGGTATACATAGATACAAACCTTGAGCTTTTCGGACAGGTTGAGGAACTGGAAAAGGTCATACAATTAATGATGCCCTGTAATATGGTCGTGGTCTCACGAAACAGCATACCCTGTATGTCATCGGGTAAGACAGGAGCCGGAGGATGTATGGTATTCACAGAGCTTATCTCAGCAAAAAGCAATTAAATGAAAATATAGAAAGGATTGAAAAAATGGCAGAGTTTTCAGCACTTGTGATAACAGAAAAGGGACAATCCCTTTTAGCAAAAATTATCGCCGGAAGTACCGGCATTGAATTTACCAAAATAGCTTCTTCCAATAAGGCTTATGAGCCTGATCAATTAGTAGGCCTTACAGAATTAGAGGATGTGCGGCAGACAAGTCTTATTTCCAATAAAGAAATAGTGGATAATGCTTCCATAAAAGTAGAAGCGGCTTTTTCAAACGAGGAATTGACAACCGGTTACTATATGCGTTCTCTGGGACTTTATGCAATTGATCCCGGGGAAGGCGAAATAGTATATGCCGTCACCGTGGAAACAACAGGGAATTGCTATATGCCTGCCTATAATGGGGCCACCGTTTCCGGTGCCAATATACAGCTGTATACCACCGTTGGCAATGCGGAAAATATTTCTATGGAGGTTGATCCGGCTGCTGCAGCGACGGTGAATTATGTGAATGATGTTATGGAATCACATAAGAGCGGTGGGGATCATGATGATAGGTATTACACGGAAGAAGAGACGGATGGGCTATTGGAAAATAAAATAGATAAGAGCAGTATTGTAAATAATTTCGACACATCAGATGAAAGCAAAATAGCGGGCGCTTTAACAGTAAAGCAGTTGAAGGTAGATGTTGAACAGTTAAATACAGATTTAACTAGCATTCAGTCTGATTTAAGCTCATTAACAAAGATAGTTTCTGTAACCGTGGAAAATGTTACGGTTGCTAATATGGGATATAGTTATAATAACATTAATTTTAATTCTGTTATTCCGAGTGGATACAAACTTTTAGCAGTAGCTGGAATTAGATTGACACAGGCAAATGCTTCAATTGTCTCTGCTTATGTTAGTGGAAATTATATTACTACCACTATTAATAATTTTTCGGGTGAAGAAAAAACATTAAATATAATTGCTTATGGTCTTCTTATAAAAAACTTTTAAATGTGATATAATCGTAATTGGAAAAAGATAGAT
>CAMJWQ010000062.1 GCA_946409475.1 uncultured Lachnospiraceae bacterium | reverse complement strand
AATTTGCAGCCATAGACCTCCTCAAAGGCTTCTGCTAACTTTCCTTCCAGTTTCTTAACCGTAATCTCCTTATTATATACGGACAGGTTCGTTACTCTGGATTTCACGGAGTCTACGCCCTTCATTGCCAGTTTATCTCCGGATACCTGTAAATACCGGGATAGTCTCTGCATATCCGCATTGATTAATAAGGTACCATGATGATAGCAATTTTCCCCCTTATGATAAAAAGCGTTGCCTGAAAATTTCTTTCCCTCAGCCGTGATATCGTTTCTCCCGGATTTTTCAGCCTGTATTCCTAATTTATGAACACCGCGTAGAATTACGGACAGCTGCCTTTCCAGATCATAATTATCCTTATGTAAAAGAAAGGTGAAATTCAAATTGCCCAAATCATGAAAGACGGCTCCGCCGCCCGATAATCTTCTGACCAAATGAACTCCGTCCTTTTTCATTTCCTCCATACGGCATTCTTTCCATGGGTTTTGGTTTTTCCCTATCACGATCGTATTTTCATTCTGCCATAAATATAGAATAGCCGTATCCTTTTCCACCCTGTCCAATAAATATTCTTCCACAGCCAGATTGTAATAGGGATGAAAGCTGTTACCTTTTATAAATAGTAATTTTTCAATCATTCTTTCTTCTCTTTCTTTGAAAATAATAAACTATTCGTGAAATAAAGAACTGTTATAAATCGCAGTGACATCTTCCTTATGCATTCATGTGCATCCCCCCGGAGGGTTTTATTTCATAGGACGCACTTTCCTATGAAATAAAATAAGGCCGTTCAGATGCCATTATCCTGAAAGTTATATCTTAATTTCGGTTTTCTTGCTGCGCCGACCTCATCCAGTCTGGTAACAGGGGTTGAAGCAGGTGCCTCATGTAATGCTTCCGGATTGCTTTTCGCTCTTTCATACAGCCGGTGAAATACCTCTACGGCTCTGTCTATGGTCTCTTTGGCTTCCGTTTCCGTCGGCTCAGCCATCAAAGCCTCCGGTACAATTAAGGGGAAATACATGGTAGGAGGATGAATTCCCTCGTCCAACAGGCCTTTTGCTATATCAAGGGCAGAAATACCTGTTTCTTTCTTTAAATCAGAAAGACTCATGACAAACTCATGCATGCAATTGCCCTCATAGGGAATTGTAAATATATCCCTCAGTTGAGACATCATATAATTGGCATGCAATACCGCATGCTTAGAAGCCTCGGGAATTCCCCCGCTCCCCAGCATACTGATATAGGTCAAGGCTCTCACAACGATAAGAAAATTCCCATAAAAGCTCTTGACGCGGCCTATGCTTTTTATTGACGTTTCTTTATCCTTATCCCCAAAATCCTCCGAAAACAAATCCGAAGGCAAAAAATCAGCTAAGAATTTCTTGCAGCCGACGGGCCCGCTTCCCGGTCCGCCGCCCCCGTGTGGTGTGGAAAAGGTTTTATGTAAATTAACATGCATGACGTCAAATCCCATATCTCCCGGCCTGACTATTCCCATGACGGCGTTTAAATTGGCACCGTCATAGTAAGTAAGGCCTCCTGCCTCATGGACAATTTTGGTTATAATATCAATATTTTTATCAAACAGACCAAGGGTATTGGGGTTCGTCAGCATAAGCCCCGCCGTATCTTCTCCCACTGCTGCCTGTAAGGCTTTCAAATCCACCAAGCCCTCGCCGGTGGAAGGCACACTGAGCACCGTATACCCAACCATGGAAGCACTGGCGGGATTGGTGCCATGTGCGGAATCGGGAATAATGATTTTCGTCCGTTTATGATCCCCTCTGCTTTCATGATAAGCCTTTATCAGTAATAGGCCGGTAAATTCTCCGTGAGCTCCTGCAGCCGGCTGGAAGGTCATGCGGTCCATTCCCGTTATCTCACAAAGGTATTGCTCCGTCGTTTTTATTACCTCCAGGCAGCCCTGTACCGTCTCCTTCGGCTGGAGGGGATGTATTTCGGTAAAACCCGGTAATGAGGCTATCTCTTCATTGATTTTGGGGTTGTATTTCATGGTGCAGGAGCCCAAAGGATAAAATCCGTCATTTACTCCATGGGCTTTTCCTGCAAGCTCCGAATAATGCCTGCTGATATCATTTTCCGAAACCTCAGGAAGATGCAGGTCCGTTTCTCTTTTGTCTTTTTCCCCGGGCATGACCACGGGCACATCACATGCGGGAAGAATACCGGATCCTCTTCCCTTTTGACCTTTTTCAAATATTAGCACAGCTTACACCTCCTTTAAGACAGCAATTACCTTATCCATCTCTTCCTTTGTATTCATCTCCGTACAGCACCAGAGAATTTGTCCTTCCCTTTCCCCTGACAGAGGGTATCCGCCAAGAATCCCTTCCTCCTCCAGGGCTTTCATCACAATATCCGTTTCCACTCCGGAGGAGGTTACAAATTCATGAAAGAACTCCCCCTCCTGCACTAAAGGATAGCCTATTTTTTTTAATTCACCGGCCAGATAGTGAGCCTTTGACATGCTCTGCAATGCTGCCTGCCGCAGCCCTTCCGCTCCCATTGCCGCCATATATACACCGGCAGCAAGGGCACATAAAGCCTGATTGGAGCAGATATTACTGGAGGCTTTCTCCCTGCGTATATGCTGCTCTCTGGCCTGCAGGGTAAGAACATAACCGGTTTTTCCCCTTGCGTCTACGGTTTCCCCTACAATTCTGCCCGGCAGCTTTCTTGTCAGCTCAGAGGTACAGGCCATAAAACCAAGATAGGGACCTCCAAAGGCCAGCGGAAGCCCAAGAGGCTGCCCTTCTCCTACGGCAATATCGGCACCGTATTCTCCGGGAGCTTTCACTATGCTTAAGGATATGGGATTCACGCCCATGATATACTTAGCCTTTGCCGCATGAGTAATCCTCCCCAATTCCTGAGCTGCTTCCAGTATTCCGTAATAATTGGGCTGCTGCATATAGACGCAGGCAGTCTGTTCATCTATTTTATCTTTCACGAAATCCAGATCTGTTTTGCCTTCCCGTTCCGGAATCACCACTAATTCCATGCCGCTTCCGAAGCAATACGTCCTGATGGTCTCTAAAACCATCGGATGTATGGCTGCCGATACAAGCGCTTTATTTTTCTTTCTGTCCCTGCACATGGCGACAGCTTCCGCAGCCGCTACCGCACCGTCATATACGGAAGCATTGGATGCATCCATACCCGTCAGTTCACATATCATCGTTTGAAATTCAAAAATAGACTGCAGGATACCCTGGCTGATTTCCGCCTGGTAAGGGGTATAAGCAGTATAAAAGGTTTCCTTTGAAATAACACTTTTTACAATGGAAGGTATATAATGCCGATAAGCACCTGCCCCTCTGAATAGTGTGGTGAATTTTTTATTTTTACCGGCCATTCCTTCCATTTTCCTACGTACTTCCATTTCCGTCATTCCCTCAGGAAGCTCTAAGCCTCTGTCCAGCAGCATTTCCCCTGGCAGCTGTGAAAAAAGGTCTTCTATTTTCTCAGCACCGATTGCCGAAAGCATGCTTTGCCTCTCAGCCTCAGTGGTTGGTACAAATGAACCCATACGCAATCTCCTTATATATACTAATTTAAATATATGCCCTATTCTTCCGTTTCCTTTTGTACATATTCCTCATATTCTTCCGCACTCAGCAGCTCCACCTTATCGGTAATGTCTTCTATTTTTACAAACCAGGCAGCATAGGGGGATTCATTGATCAGCTCCGGTGCATCCAACAGCTCTTCATTAATGGTACCGACAACGCCGGTCAAAGGACAATATACATCTGAAACGGCCTTTACCGATTCCACATCGGCAAAGGAAGCTCCTGCCTTTGTCTCCTCTCCCTCCTCAGGAAGATTGACAAAAACAAGCTCTCCCAATTCCTTTTGGGCATAATCCGTCAGACCTACCAGTGCTGTTTTTTCATCTTCAAATTTAATCCATTCATGTGATTTTGTGTAAAATAAATCTTCCAATACCTGCATACATATTCTCCTTTTATTTTTTTATTTTTTATCTTTTTTATTCTTTATTTTTTTTATCATTTTATTCCATATTTTTCTTTTTCATTTCCTGACCGTATTGATAAGCCCTTTTTATAAAAGGGAAGACCGACCACTTCCGCTTCGACCTGACGTCCGCGAACGGGAACGGTTACTTTAGTACCGATTTCCGTATAGGCGGTATCTAAAATTGCCATGGCTGCCGGATAGCCCAGATATGGGCAATGAGTACCGGATGTGGTGAACCCTATTTTTTGATGATTGACAAATACTTCTTCCTGTTCTCTTATAATACCCCTTCCCGTCACTTTTAAGCCCACTCTTTTTCTTGTGAGGAGCTCCTTCCCCGGAAGATAAGCCTTTCCTATAAAGTCTTCCTTTTGCAGTTTGACGGCAAAGCCTAACCCTGTCTCGACGGGATTAACAGTATCATCCATCTCATGGCCGTAAAGAGGCATGGCGGCTTCCAGCCGTAAAGTATCCCTGGCTCCCAGGCCGCAGGGTATCAGCCCTTCCTCTTTTCCGGCCTCCATTAGTGCTTCCCACATGGCCGGTGCGTCTTTGCCGTCCATATAAATTTCGTAACCGTCTTCTCCCGTATATCCCGTTTGAGAAATCATACAGGGTATACCGGCTGCCTTCACATCAAACCTTGCATGATAATATTTCCCGGGAATGCTGTCCGCCGCGGCCAGCTTTTGTAATATTTCTTTTGCCTTCGGCCCCTGTAAGGCAATTTGCGCCGTCATTTCCGATATGTCCGTAAATTCCGCTTTCCCAAAGGCGTGCTTCCGCATCCATTTAAAATCCTTATCCTTATTTGCCGCATTCACCACTATAAGATATTGGTTTTCCTTTTGTTTATAGACAATTAAATCATCTACCGTTCCGCCCCTTTCATTGCACATGGGGCTGTATCTGGCCTGCCCTTCCGCCATATTGGTAAAATCGTTTGTTAACAGGTACTGTAAATTTGCCAGTGCGTCTTCTCCCTTACATAGGATTTCTCCCATATGGGATACATCAAAGAGGCCTGCCCTCGTACGGACTGCCATATGTTCCTTTATCACACCCTGTTCATATTGTATGGGAAGTAAATATCCCGCAAAGGGAACCATTTTCCCGTGATATTTCAGATGTGTTTCATAGAGCGGTGTATGTAATTCCATTTCTAATCAATCCTCCTGTTTCCTGTTGTTTGATGTGTTGGGATACGTGTAAATGCAGCTCTTTGGGGTTTGTTTTGTACAGATTGCCCGGGGAGCACAAAAAAGACAGACAAAAACAACTTATAAGAATAAGTTATTCCTGTCTGCCTCTGTCCTTTCACCTGAAAGATTCACTTCTTCGGTACATAAATGTTCTCCAGAGCTTCGTCCGAATCCGATCCTTTTGCCTGAGAGTTTCAGCTTTCCCCTTCGGCGCCACATCCTCGTGGTCTCTCTCGGATTCATCAACCGATGATATGAAATTATGGAAATCATAACAAACACTTTTGGTGCTGTCAATCCTTTTCCTTTATTATTCTTATTTTCTTCCCAAGCCTTATTACATTCCAGGAAGCTTTATGTAAGATTCCCGTTAAAATCCCGTCACTCATGGTACATTGCTTAACCTTTCGGGGTGCAACCCCTTCGAATCCATAACCGTTCACCGCCTTTAAATCTTCATGCTCCAGTACAATATGCTCTATAAGCTCATACCCCTCAAAGCTTCTTAGGTCGGCCGTTAATTCCACATCCTCCGTCAGCGTACGGTTTACGGCGAAGATCGTCACTTCCTCTTTTTCTTCATTGCAGACAGCTACCGCTTCCATATCCGATACCGCCTCATGTTTTGCCGTATCATGCTTTGTTGTATGGATAACAGGCAACAGCACCACTCCCCTTCCATATCTGGATGCATGCATAAAAGGATAAAAAATAGTCTGTTTCCATGCACCGCCGCCGTCTGCCTCCGTTATAATGGGAGCTATTACGTTGATCAGCTGGGCAAGACATGCCATTTTTACCCTGTCCGCATGTTTAAGCAGGGTGATTAGCATTAAGCCCACTAAAAGTGCATCCTCAAAGGTATAAATATCTTCCAGCATGGGAGGCGCCACCTGCCAGGGATGGTTTTTTGTGATATCATCATCTGCCGCATTGGAATGGAACCAGACATTCCACTCATCAAAGCTGATATTGATATTCTTTTTACTTCTTTTTTTCGCCTTCACATAATCACAGGTAGCAATTACCGTACGGATAAACTGGTCCATATCATCGGACATGGCAAGAAAATCAAGACTGTCATCATTCCGGTTTCCATAGTACTGGTGCATGGATATGTATTCCACATAATCATAGGTATAGGAAAGTGTGACCGCTTCCCATTTTGGGAATGTCGGCATATCGTAGGCTGAGCTTCCGCAGGAAACCAGTTCAATACCGGGATCAATCAGCTTCATGGCTTTTGCCGTTTCTTCTGCCAGCCGGCCGTATTCCTCCATGGTCTTATGTCCTATCTGCCAGGAGCCGTCCATTTCATTTCCCAGGCACCAGGTCTTAATATTATGAGGCTCCTTAAAGCCATGACGTATCCGCAGATCACTGTATTTGGTTCCTCCCGGATGGTTGCAATATTCCAGAATATTGCAGGCATCGGCAATCCCTCTGGTTCCCAGATTCACTGCCATCATAACATCGGAATTCACTTCCCTCGTCCAGCCGACAAACTCATTTAACCCTACTTCATTCTTTTCCAGGCTTCTCCATGCCAATTCTAAGCGCTTAGGTCTTTCCGCCACCGGTCCCACACTGTCTTCCCAAAAAAAGTTTGATACAAAGTTCCCCCCGGGATAGCGGATAATAGGAACCTGCAATTCCTTTACCAGCTCCATGACATCCTTACGGAATCCCTTTTCATCAGATAACGGATGGCCCGGCTGATAAATCCCATCATATACGGCACGGCCTAAATGTTCAATGAAGGAACCATATATCCTTTCGTCTACCGCTGCCATTTTGTAATCTTTATCCAAAACCATCTTTGCTTTTTTTATCGCCATCTTTTACCTCCCGGTGATCAGCCTTTTACCGCACCTGCCGTCATACCTTCTATAAAATATTTTTGAAAACAAATAAATAATATAAAAATAGGAACTATGGAAAAAAAGCAGCCTACAATTAACAGATTATAATTGTCACCATAGGGATTAATCAGTGTGTTAAGTCCCAGGGTCAGCGTATATTTATCAGCCGACCTAATTACCAATAAGGGCCACAGATAGTTATTCCAAGCTGTCATACCGTTTAATATCGCCATTGCTGCAAATGCAGGCTTCATAATAGGAATGATCAATCGGAAAAAAATTCCGTATTCCGTTGAACCGTCAATCCTTCCGGCTTCCATCAATTCCTTGGGAATCCCCAGTAAATATTGCCTGAAGAAAAAAATAGTGGAAGCATGAGCCATAAAGGGTAATACGATTGCCATATAATTATCCATTAGTCCCCAATTCGATATTTGCTTATATAAAGGCAGCATAACTACCTCCAGGGGTATGGATAAAACAATTAAGACACAAATAAACAGAGCATTCCTGCCTTTAAAATCATAGGCAGCAAAACCATATCCCACAAAAGAGCTGACTATTAATGTCAATATTACGGTTATCACCGTTAAAATAATACTGTTAAAAAACCAGGTCCAGTATTCATGTCTGCCTGCAAAAAGCAGTATATAATTATCAAAACTCATTTGACTGAAATCCAAATCCAGATTTAAACCATATTGCACCAATTGGCCTCCCGGTTTAAAGCTGGCCAGAAATATGGCATAAATGGGCAGCAAAATAAGCAGCGCCAGTACGGTAAATAAAACAATCATCGAAATAGCTGCCAATCTATTTTTTTGTTTTCCTTTTAAAGCAGGTTTCATATTATTTCGCCTCCTTATCAAAGGTACCCGTTACTTTCAATTGAATCAGGTTGATTATCATAACCACGGCCAGAAGAACCAATCCTACGGCACAGGCATAGCCCATTGCTCTTTTCTCAATACCCTGCCGATATAAATAACCAACGATAGTTAATCCTATATTATTGGGTGAGTTATTTCCCCTCCATAACATATAGCTTTCCAAGAACATAGATAATCCGGCATAAATACTGATGGTCAATACATAAACCGTAGTCGGCTTCACCAAAGGAAAGGAAATTTTGGTAAACAGTTTCCACTTACCGGCTCCGTCAATGGCAGCCGACTCATAAAGTTCTTTGGGAATACTTTGAAGACCTGCAAGGAAATACAAAATATTAACTCCTGTCCAACGCCAGCATGCCAAGACCAGAAGAGCAAAATAACCGGTTCCGGCACCCTTCAGCCATTTAACAGGTGCTAATCCGAACAGTGAAATCACTCTGTTGGCCAAAGAGCTCTCCAATTCACCGAACATCAATCGAAATATGGTACCGGCTACGACAACGGATGTCAACGCCGGTAAGAAATATATAGATTTAAAGAAACCCGGCTTTTTCATTAATTTACTGTTTAATAAACTGGCAAAAAGCATGGGAAAAGGTATCAATAGCACCAATGTCCCGAACATATATTTCAAGCTGTTCCATACTGCTTTTAAAAAAATCTTATCTGTTAGTAAACGCTGATAATTTTTAAATCCTACCCACTGATCCTTTAAAACATCCTGAAAACTTAGTAACGCTCCATTAGCAATCGGGCCTATCCAAAATAAAAGAAAGGTAACTGCAAAAGGTAATATAAAGACATAAGGAGCTATTTTTTGAGAATAAAAAAATTTTTTCACTTCCTGCGTACTCCTTTCCAGGCATGAAGGGATACAGGTAAGATTCCTGCCCGTATCCCTTTATACAGATTAATAGTTATTCTCTATTGGAATTCATTTTCAAGGTTTGCCTGTGATTCATCTAAGGCTTCCTTCACATCCATACCATTTTCATATATATTATTTAAGGTCACATTGCAGAATTCATTATTAATGGATGGCCACCTTTCATCATTTAAGGCTCCCAGCGATCCTATGTTATCCTTAATTTGATTCAGAGCGTCGAAAGGCGGATTTTTAAAGAATTTCACATATTGATTATCCGGATTTTCCGTCAATGCGGTATCCGACCAAACAGAAGTATTAACCGGGTCAAATCCCAATACATTCCAAACCTGTTCATTAGCTGTTTCCGATAGCTTAATATAAGCCATTACTTCAGCAGCAAGGTCGGCATTAGGACCGGAGGCCACAATAGCCGTACCTGTTCCACCGCCGCCAATAGAGGCATATTCACCGTCCGTGGTATCCCATACCGGAGTGGGAGCTATTGCAACCTTACCGTCCAGGTCTGTCATATAATTAACAAAACGTGATGTCTGCCAAAATGGCATAATTTGTACGGCATAATCTCCGGAATTATAAACTCCATAAGCTTCATCATTATCGGGCTGTCCGCCCGGCACCGTGGCGAAGGCTCCCGTATCCTGCATTTCTTTTATGTATGTTAACACATCAACCATGGCATCACTGTTAACAGCTAAATTACCGCTTTCGTCTATGTAATCGCCGCCTTTTTGTGCTAACATTAAGTTTACCATCCACTGAGCGGAGGTTTCTACAGCAGCAAAATATTTTCCGGTAGCCTCATAGTATTTTACTCCTGCTTCCTTAAAATCATCCCATGTCTTAATATCTTCATAATTAACATCCGCAGCCTCTAACTGCTCCGTATTATAAAAAGCTACCGTTGCACCAACATGAGTGGGAAGGCCGTATACCTTGCCATCCTTTGAATAGATATCTAATCTGGATTGCACCACGTTGTCTTTATAAGGTGCTATCACGTCTGATAAATCTCGTAATCCTATAGTACCTGTTATAAAGGCAGGGAATTTTCCCAGCTCAATATCTACAATATCAGGTGCACCTTCTCCGGATTCCAATGCTAATGACAATTTATTATGCATATCATCATACTGCATGTTACTTAGAACCAATTTTACTTTTTTATCAGGATTTTCCGCATTCCATTTTTCAGCCATATCCGTGTAGAACTGCTGATGCAATTCAATAAATGTCCATACGTTTAAGGTCGTAACATCATCACCCTCTACCTCCATTTCCGTCGTGCCTGCCGTTCCCGTACCTCCGGAGCTTTCCTCTGCCGTTTCTTTTGAGGCATCTGCTCCGGTTTCATTAGATGCCGTTTTGCTGCCGCAGCCTGCCAGCATAGCTGCCGTCATGGTTACACTGAGCAGCACCGCCAATACTTTCTTCTTCATTCCTTACATCCTCCATTCTTGATTGCGTTAAGAAATACCTTCTCCTTATTTCCTAACCCTATACTTTTTTCTTTCCCCGGTTTTATTTATTCCGGAGACATTTATTTTGAAACCGCAGTATTTTATCACGGTTCAAAAAACTGATTTATTACCTCTCACTTATTATTTCCTTCATCCAGACCAGCATTTCACCCTTTTCCCTGTTCCCCCAGCAATAATAGGGTACTGCCTGCAGAGCTGTGTCCTGCAGCCGTAACGGTCTGCTATGGTATAATTCCTCCTCTTTCCATTCCGAACCGCTGATTTTTTTCCCTTTACACCGCAATTTAATGACACCACCCAGTAAATCCCTGTCATAAATCTCTTGTATTCCGCCTCTTGTATCAACATACAGGGCAGACAGATTAGACCCGTTGTCAGCCTCTTCCAGACAATATACCAGAGGTCCTTTCATAACCGCTGCCTTTCCGGAGTCAGCACGTATTTGGGGATTGCCCCGCACAAACTCCGCCTTCATACTAAACCGTATCCTCCAGGTCTCTTCCACGAATACTCCCTTTATTACGGCATACCCTTTATGAACCTCATATTTTTCAATTTCATTCTTACTATTGTAAATTTGAAAATCTCCCCCATAGCCGGGTATTCGAAAGGCAAATCCGGCTTCCTTTCCTCCGGTTCCGTCTATCGAAAAAGATATACTCCCCTGCCATGGAAAGCCGCTCTCCATTTTCACATGGTAAGGTACCCCGTTTACCTTCACATTCGTCTCATTGGCAATATATAAGTTTACATATAAACAGGCATCCTCCAAAAAATAAATATACTGCCCCAATGATGCTAAGGTCCTTGCTATGTTTGGCGGACAGCAGGCTACGCCAAACCATTTCTGTCTTACTGCTTTTACATGCTCCCTGGAGGTCCTGTCCATACAGGCATCCGGCCAGACCTCCAGGGGATTTACATAAAAGAAGCTCTTTCCGTCCATAGAGATACCCGATAATATGGAGTTATATAATTCCTTCTCCACAATCTCCATATATGCCCCGTCTTTCGTTATCTGCGCCATACGTTTCCCAAATAAAGCCAAACCGATGGAGGCACAGGTTTCTGCATAATTGCAGTCATTGGGCAGATCATAATCCGTTGTAAATCTTTCCAGTATTCCGGAGGAACCAATTCCTCCCGTTATGTACATTCTCTTGGTTACTATGTTTTTCCATACTATTTCACATGCCTTAAATAAGCTTTCATCTCTGAATTCATAAGCTAAATCAGCCATGGCGCAATACATATAGACTGCTCTGACCGCATGCCCCTCCGCTGTTTTTTGTTCTCTTACGGGTAAATGGGATTGGGAATAGCAGGGGTCATATCGGGAAAACTCAGCAAAGATACGTTTACGCCTCTGCTGCCCCTCTTCCCATAAAAAATAGTTTTCTCCCACACCTCTTCTGTCAATAAAATATTTAGCCGTATTTAAATATTTTTTATTTCCTGTTATCCGGTAAAGCTTAACCAATGCCAGCTCTATTTCCTGATGTCCCGGATACCCATGATTCTGCTCTTTCCCCGGTCCGAAAACATCACATATTAATTTTGCGAACCTTTCCGCTGTTTTTAAAAAAGAATCCTTTCCCGTAGCCTCACAATAAGCTACGGCTGCCTCGATCAAATGCCCTGCCGTATATAATTCATGCCCCTCCTGAAGATTCGTCCATCTTAATTCCGGTTCCTTTATGGTAAAGTAAGTATTAATGTAGCCGTCTTCACATTGTGCCTTTCCAATTAAGGAGACTGCCTCGTCTGCCAGCCTTTCCAATTCCTTATCTTCATATTGGGCCAATATATAGGAAACCGCTTCCAGCCATTTTGCAAGATCCGTATCCTGGAATACCACTCCCTCAAAAGAGCCCTTTTCCTCTCCGGCAGCTATACGGAAATTATGTATACAATGACCGGGCTTTGCCTCCGGTATACGGTCATTCAGTATTTCCCACTGATACGGTAAAATTACGTCTTTTACCAGTCTCACATACGGACTCCAAAATTTATCATTCAAATGTATACTTCCCAGCGGTAAGCTTTTTAATCCGGATTCAAAATTCATGGCTGCTATCTCCCCGAAGCAAATGTTAATCGTTTAACCCCTCATGCTTCTCTTCAATTTAAAACAGTTAAAAAATATATACCATACTGCTTTTCCGCAATAATGGCATAAAATTATTCTCTTATTTCTGCTATGTCTTCTTTGATTTTGCTTGTTTTTATACTTATATCATATTTATTTACTATTTTAAAGCCTCAAAATCTTCGAATTTATATCAAATATACATTATTATCTTGAAAATGCTCTTATTATCTCGTCTTTTCTTTATTTATTGCTTTTTGCACAATTTTTCTTTCCGATGAAACATTTAACCATATACATATTGCACAATAA
>CAMJWQ010000061.1 GCA_946409475.1 uncultured Lachnospiraceae bacterium | reverse complement strand
GTTTGCAGCCATTTATAAAAAACCCATACCCCGTTATGTCAAAGCTCTCGGAGTTGTGACAGCCAATACCGGAGCAGCAGTACGTGATATTGTCCAAATTTCTAAGAGAAGGAATCCTTTTGTGACAATCCTTATTTATCCGGCCCTTGTACAGGGAACAGGTGCAAAAGAAAGTATTGTAAACGGTATCAGGGCATTGGAAAGAAGAAAAGTAGATGTTATCATTGTGGGAAGGGGTGGCGGCAGTATGGAGGATCTATGGGCCTTTAATGAGGAAGTGGTTGCCAAAGCCATTTTTGATTGTAAAGTCCCCATTATTTCGGCGGTAGGACATGAAACGGATATCACCATATCCGATTATGTGGCTGACTTACGGGCTCCCACACCTTCGGCGGCAGCAGAATTAGCGGTTTTTGACTATTATCTGTTACAAAACCGGCTATATGAGTATCAAAGTAAGCTGAAGCGGTTGTTCATGAATACTGTGGAGCTGAAAAAGGCAAAGATAAAACAGTATCAGCTTCGGCTGGCCTATCATAGCCCTGCCCATCAAATTATGAATATGAAGCAGTCGGCAGCCGATAAAGAAAGACGGATACAGGAACTGATGGAAAAAATAATGACGGATAAGAAATATCGGTTTCAGTTTTATATAGAAGCTATGAAAAGGGTATCTCCGCTCAGAAAATTAAATGAGGGATTTTCTTATGTGGAAGACCTGAGCGGACATGCGGTAACCGATGTTACGAAGGTAAGCATTCATGATACCCTTTTTATTCATATGACAAACGGGAAAGTACGGACAAGGGTTCAGGATATTAAAAAAATCAGGAGAGAGTAATCTATGGAGGAACAGGAAATATCATTAGAACAGGCTTTTACCCAATTGGATCAGATCATTAATGATATGGAACAATCCCATATTTCTTTGGAAGAGTCTTTTACAAAGTATCATGAGGGAATGAAGCTTTTAAAATTATGTAATGAAAAAATTGAACATGTGGAGAAAAAAGTTTACATGATAAATGAAGATGGTGGACTGGATGAATTTTAAGGAAGAATTACAAATAAGGACTAAATTTGCAGAAGATATCATTGCAGGATACCTTCCTAAGGAAGAAAAATATCAAAAAACGATTATGGAAGCCATGAACTATAGTATGAAATCCGGCGGAAAACGTTTGCGCCCCATTATGATGAAGGAATGCTTCGGGATTTTCGGAGGAAAAGGTGATATTATCTATCCTTTTATGGCAGCCATTGAAATGATACACACCTATTCTTTGGTACATGACGACCTGCCGGCAATGGATAACGATGAATACCGCAGGGGCCGTAAGACCACTCACGTGGTTTTCGGAGAAGATATGGGTATCCTGGCAGGTGATGCCCTGTTAAATTATGCCTTTGAAACCATAGGGAAAGCTTTTATAGAGAAGCCGTATAGGGAGAGTATGGGAAAGGCCTTTGCATTATTGGCGGAAAAGGCAGGGATTTACGGTATGATTGGCGGTCAGACTGTGGATGTGTCTGCCGGTACGGAAGAAATTACGATAGATAAATTAACTTATATATATGAATTAAAAACCGGTGCCTTATTAGAGGCTGCCATGATGGCAGGGGCTGTTTTGGCTGATGCAAGTGAGGAACAGATAATAATGGTAGAAAAAATAGCCCATGATATAGGAATAGCCTTTCAGATTCAGGATGATATTTTAGATGTTACCAGTACCACGAAAATACTGGGGAAACCTGTACACAGTGATGAAAAAAACAGGAAAACCACATATGTTTCCATAATAGGTCTGGAAAAAGCAAAGGAAGAGGTAAGAAATTTATCTCAAAAAGCGTTATCGAGGCTGGAAACAATAATCCATAAGGAGGTATTCCTGTATCGGCTGATTCAATACCTGATTGATAGAGAGAAATAGAGGAAAAAGCATGATTTTGGAAATGATTCACAAGGAGAATGATATAAAGAAAATACCCATGGATAATATGCCTCTTCTGGCGGATGAAATACGTAAATTTTTGCTGGATAAGATAAGTAAGACCGGTGGTCATTTGGGATCTAATCTGGGGACGGTGGAACTGACCATGGCATTACACCTGGCTTTTACCCTGCCGGAGGATAAAATAATATGGGACGTAGGCCATCAATCCTATACCCACAAGCTGTTAACAGGAAGAAAAAACGGATTTGATGAGCTTAGAAAATATGGCGGAATGAGCGGATTTCCGAAGCGTAAAGAGAGTAATTGCGACAGCTTTGATACCGGCCACAGCTCTACCTCCATTTCGGCAGGTCTTGGTTTTGCGCAGGCAAGAGACTTATTGGGCAAGAAAAATCATGTCATATCCGTGATAGGTGATGGCTCCTTAACAGGCGGAATGGCCTATGAAGCCCTAAATAATGCGGCCAGGCTTAAAACGAATTTTATCGTGGTCCTTAACGATAATAATATGTCTATCTCTGAAAATGTAGGTGGAATGTCAAAATATTTAAGTAATATAAGAACGGCAAAAACCTACACGGATTTAAAAACAAACATTACCAATGTCCTGAATCGCCTGCCTAATGTTGGTGATAAAGTGGTTTCCAGTATAAAGAGAACCAAAAGCGGCATCAAACAGCTGGTGATCCCCGGAATGTTTTTTGAAGATATGGGCATTACCTATTTGGGACCTGTTGACGGGCATAATATATCCCATATGATCAAAGTATTTTCGGAAGCGAAAAAGCTTAACAACGCTGTCCTTATTCATGTTATTACGAAAAAGGGAAAAGGTTTTTTGCCTGCGGAAAAAGAACCGGCCAAATATCACGGGGCGGAACCCTTTGATCTGGTAACAGGCAGACCCCTGCATAAAAAGGAACAGCCGAATTATACGGATATCTTCGGGCATACGTTGGTTAAATTGGCTGCAGATAATGATAAAATAGTAGCCATAACGGCCGCTATGCCTGATGGTACGGGACTGAAGCGATTTCAGAAGGAATACCCGGACCGGTTTTTTGATGTGGGTATCGCAGAAGAACATGCGGTTACCTTTGCGGCGGGGCTGGCAGCCGGAGGACTGAAACCCGTGGTGGCAATTTACTCCTCCTTTTTACAAAGGGCATATGACCAGATTATTCATGACGTATGTATACAAAATCTGCCTGTTGTTTTTGCGGTGGACCGGGCAGGATTAGTGGGAAGTGACGGGGAAACCCATCAGGGATTATTTGATTTATCCTTTTTATCAGGCATTCCCAATATGCATATCCTGGCACCCAAGAACAAGTGGGAATTGTCTCAAATGCTGAAATTTGCGATACAATTAAACAAACCCATAGCTATCCGCTATCCCAGGGGAACCGCTTACAGCGGATTTTATGAGTTTCATGCTAAAATTGAGCTTGGTAAAAGTGAGTGGATTTATGAAGAGGAAGATATTGCCTTACTGGCAGTCGGAAGTATGGTCGCAGCTGCCAGGCAGGTACGGGATAATTTGAAAGACAGGGGATATGACTGCAGTCTGATCAATGCCCGGTTTATAAAACCAATTGATGAAAAAATATTGGACGAGCTGGTTCAAAGGCATAAGCTTCTGGTAACACTGGAAGAAAATGTCGCCTCGGGCGGGTATGGAGAAAAGGTCCGTGCTTATGTTACGAAATATTACCCTCACTGCCGAATCGTAACCATATCGTTGCCGGATGATTACATTGAGCACGGTAATGTGGATTTATTGAAAAAAGAAGTCGGTCTGGATACGCAAAGTATGGTAAAGCGTATATTAACGGAATATATACACAGCAATTTTACAAAAGAATATTCCGGTCGGACAGATTTTAATGTATATAAACAGGTGAAGCCATGAAGGAAAGATTGGATATTTTACTGCTGGAAAATAAGCTGGCGGATTCCAGGGAAAAGGCAAAAGCCATTATTATGTCCGGAAATGTATTTGTTAACGGACAGAGAGAGGATAAGGCCGGTTCCTTATTTGATCCGTCTAAGATAACAATAGAAATCAGGGGCAATACCCTGCCGTATGTAAGCAGGGGAGGCTTAAAGCTTGAAAAGGCCGTTAGGGAATTCGGAATATCATTAAAGGATTCTATTTGTATGGATGTGGGAGCTTCTACGGGAGGCTTTACGGATTGTATGCTTCAAAGGGGGGCGAAGCTGGTATTTGCCGTAGATGTGGGACATGGGCAATTAGACTGGAGCCTTAGACAAAATGAAAAAGTAATATGTATGGAAAAAACAAATATCCGTTATTTAACGAGGGAAGATATTAAACAGGAATTGGATTTTGCCTCCATTGATGTTTCCTTTATTTCACTTACAAAGGTTTTACTTCCCGTTAAAAATATGCTGAAGGAAAATGCATATGCAGTAAGCCTGATAAAGCCGCAATTTGAAGCAGGCAGGGAAAAAGTCGGTAAAAAGGGCGTGGTAAGGGATGCCAGGGTACATGAGGAAGTTATTGATAAAGTGATACGGTACGCCTGTTCCATCGGGTTTTCCGTATTAAATATATGCTATTCTCCCATTAAGGGACCGGAAGGGAATATAGAATACTTATTGTATTTAAAGAACACAGAAGTTTTTCCGGAAAAAAAGGAAGATATCATGGTGTATGAAACGGTAAGGAAGGCTCATACAGATTTAGAATAATAGCAGTTAGCGGAAAGAGATAGGTGGTTGCCATGGATCGGTTTTTTGTTATAACCAACATAGGAAAAGACAAAAATTTAGAAATAACCAACCAGATTAAAGATTATCTGCAGCGAAAAGGGAAACAATGCTTCTTGCCTGATACGGATAAATATGAGAATACCTGCAGGGATTCGTCATATGGTAATGGAGCTTTGATTCCCGGGCATGTGGATTGTGTCATAGTTTTGGGAGGAGACGGTACCCTGCTGCAGGCGGCCCGCGATATAAACGGACGGAATATTCCCATACTTGGTATTAATTTAGGGACCTTAGGGTATCTGACGGAGATAGATAAAAATAATATCAATTATGCATTGGATTGCTTAATAAAGGATGAATTCGAAACGGAAAACCGTATGATGTTAGACGGAAAAATTTTTCATGAAGATACCTTTTTTAAGGAGTCCTCAGCCTTGAATGATATTGTGATATACAGAACGGGTGCTTTAAGAGTGATTAATTTTACTATTTATGTAAATGGAAAATTTTTAAATAATTATAATGCGGACGGTATTATTATTGCCACTCCTACGGGTTCGACGGGGTATAATTTATCGGCCGGCGGTCCGATAGTCGATCCGAAAGCAGAAATCACCATACTTACCCCAATCTGCCCTCATACTTTAAATACCAGAAGTATCGTATTACCGGCTTCCGACGTAATTGAAATTGAAATAGGCGAAGGAAGAAAAAGTATAAATGAAATTGTAAATGTTAATTTTGACGGAACGGATACGGAAAAGCTTACTTCTCACGACAGAATTAAAATAACGAAATCAATAAAAAGGACAAATTTAGTTAAGGTTATGAATCGAAGCTTCTTAGAGGTATTATGTAAAAAAATGCAGGATCAATAAAGCTGCAGACAGGGGGGAATTATGAAGCAGACCAGGCACCAGAAAATTTTGGAAATCATACAGAATAATGATATAGAAACCCAGGAAGAGCTGGCAGACAGATTAAATGAATCAGGTTTTCAGGTTACGCAGGCAACCGTATCCAGGGATATAAGAGAGCTGAAGCTGTCCAAAATTCCCATACAGCAGGGAAGACAAAAGTATATATCCGTCAATAAGCAGGACGGCTGGGTAGGAGATAAATATATTCATGTATTAAAAACGGGTTATGTCAGTATGGATATGGCGCAAAATATTCTCGTAATCAAAACGGTGTCCGGTATGGCAATGGCGGTCGCCGCAGCTTTAGATGCCATGAAATGGAGTGAAATTGTAGGCTGTATTGCCGGTGATGATACCATAATGTGTGCCATTAGAAGTGTAGAAGAAACGTATATGGTTATGGATAAATTGAAAAGTATGTTAAAATAGATTTGCGTATGAATATGATTATGGGAGAGTTGTAATAAGGAGATAAAAGATGTTACAAAGTTTATTTGTAAAGAATCTGGCATTGATCAAGGAAGTGGAAGTTAATTTTAAGGATGGATTGAATATCCTGACCGGCGAAACCGGAGCAGGAAAGTCTATTATTATTGATTCCATTAATCTGGCCCTGGGTGGGAAGATTACAAAAGAAATGATACGGGAGGATGCGGATTATGCTTTTGTAGAACTGGTGTTCTGTATTAAGGATAAAAAACAGTTACGATTAATAAAAGATATGGAATTTTTAATGGATGAAGAAAACCAAATCATATTATCACGTAAAATAATGAATGGGAGAAGCATCAGTAAGGTAAATGGTGAAACAGTTTCCATAAGCAGACTTAGGGAAGCCGCCCAATTATTGATAGCCATTCACGGACAGCATGAACATCAGACTCTTTTACATAAAAAAAATCATTTGGAAATAGTAGATGAATTCGGAAAAGCGGAACTGGAGCCCTTATTATCGAAATTAAGGGTGGCCTACCAGGAATATCAAAAAAAGCAGCAGCTGTTTAAAGAGTCAAAAATGGATGAATCAAAACGTCTCCGTGAGATTTCTTTATTGCAATTTGAATGTAATGAAATAGAAGAAGCGGATATAAAACCAAAGGAGGACGAGGAATTAGAGGGAAAATACAGTTTTTTACTGCATGCCCAAAAAATTATCAGTGTCTTAACCGCCGTACATGACCTGACTGCGGAAGGCTCTGAATCGGCGGCAAATCTTATAGGATCCGGGATAAAAGAGCTGGCAGGAATCAGTTCCTATGATGAAAAAATTCAAAAGTTTAATGAGCAGCTGGTGGAAATGGAAGGATTGTTAAATGATTTTAACCTGGATGTGGCAAAATATATAGCAGCTATAGAATATGACGGGAATGAAATCTCATTTATAGAGGAAAGATTAAATATAATTAACCATATTAAAATGAAATATGGTCAATCTGTGGAACAAATTGAAAATTATAAGACGGAAATACAGAAAAAATTAGAGATTTATCAAAACTATGATGCCTTTATTGACCAACTAATGAAGGAAATTAAGGAGTCGAAGAAGGAAATTGAGGCTTTATGCCATGAAATTTCCGAAATCAGGGCAAAAAAAGCGGCTCTGCTGGCTAATAGGGTAAAAAATGAATTAAAGGATTTAAGCTTCTTAGATGTTAAATTTGAAATTCAAGTGAAGAAGATGGAAAATTACTATTCGGAAAAAGGATATGACGAAATTGAATTTATGATTTCCACTAATCCGGGAGAAGAAGTCAAGCCTATCAATAAGATAGCATCCGGCGGAGAATTATCAAGAATCATGCTGGCGATTAAAACGGTTATGTCAGGAAATGATAATATTGAAACCCTTGTTTTTGATGAAATAGATGCGGGGATAAGCGGCAGGGCCGCACAAATGGTATCTGAAAAATTATCCATTATTTCAAAAAACTGTCAGGTTATCTGTATCACTCATCTGCCGCAGATTGCAGCTATGGCGGATTTTCATTTCGGTATACAAAAAAATGTTGAAAATAATGTGACAAAGACTTATATTCATGAGTTAAAGGAAGAAGAAATGATTTCAGAAATCGCCAGATTAATCGGTGGAGCAAGGATTACGGAAACCGTTTTAAAAAGTGCGAAGGAAATGAAAGAATTGGCAAAGCGTACAATAAAATACTAGACTGAAATTGCGTACCAATCACATACTAAAAAAGGATATACAAATTGTATATTCTTTTTTTATTTCATAATATGCATGAAATAGAAAGCCGAATTTTAGACAATGGATTGCCGGTTTGCATTCTGTTGTTGAAAGGTGTGTGATTATTATGTCAAAAGAAATGGTTAAATATCGTAAAATATTATATTTTATGCTATTTTTAAGCAGCTTGCTTTTCTTATTTGTCGGATATTATGAGTTAAAAAATGCAATTCCATCACAATTAAAAGTGTTTGCCAATAAAGAACAAAAAATTAATCTTAACCTCCCCGTATCCGGAGAACTGTATGAAGAGACGGTATTTGCTTCCGATATGGGAGAGTCTGATATTCCAAAAGACAGCATTCATATTAACCTGCAAAATCCTATCACCTTTCGGGCCGGAGAATCGGGAAATTATAAAATCAAATGTAAGCTATTAGGATTAATTCCTCTGAAAGAGGTAGATGTTAATGTAATAGAAGATATCAAAATAACACCGATCGGAGTTCCGATCGGAATCTACATGAAAACAGACGGTATTTTAATTATCGGAACGGGAACCGTCCACGGATATGACGGCTTAAATTATGAGCCGGCATATAATCTGGTCAAATCAGGTGATTATATTACGGCAATTAATGGAGAAAAAATAAAAGACAAATCAGACCTGGTCAGTAAAATAAATCTATATGGCATGGATGATATCATTCTTACCATAAGAAGAAATGGGGAAGAATTTCCCTTAAAAATAAAAGCAGTTGAAACTACCCCCGGTGAATATAAGATAGGTATATGGATTCGGGATAATACCCAGGGAGTAGGGACTTTAACCTATATTTCAGGCAATAAGGAATTCGGGGCGCTGGGGCACGGTATTAATGATGTTGATACCAGTACCCTGATGGAATTAGACAGCGGAACCCTATATGAGACAAAAATAATTTCCATAACAAAAGGAATGCAAGGCAGCCCTGGTGAATTGACAGGAGTCATTGATTACGGCTCCGATCATATTTTGGGAAATATCACAAGCAATACAACGGAAGGGGTATTTGGGATTGCAAATGATGATTTATTAAAATTGGTTCGGTCAGAGCCAATGGAAATCGGACTAAAACAGGATATCGAAATTGGACCGGCAAAAATCATGTGCTCCCTTGGAGGAGAAGTAAAAACATACGATATTGAAATTACGGAAATAAATATCGCAACGGAAACGGCTAATAAAGGTATCGTAATAAAGGTGGTGGACCCTGAGCTGTTAGAAATCACAGGAGGGATCGTTCAGGGCATGAGCGGAAGTCCGATTATTCAAAATAATAAAATAATAGGTGCTGTTACCCATGTTTTTGTGCAGGACTCCACAAAAGGATTTGGTATTTTTATAGAAAGTATGTTTGGTCGCAATATTCGACAATAAGAAAATTTGAAAAATTTGTAATTAATTATTGCAAAATGTGGAAATTCGTATAAAATGAATAATATATAAATAAATTAGACGTGCTTTTTATGTAAATCGACTTTTCATAATCTTGATGTCGAACATTGCGATAATTTAATGTTGAATCTACAAATTACTGTTTATATAATACAAATAGTATATATTGCGAGAACTTTCACATTCCATTTACAAGTTCTTATCATATACAACAAAAACTTTTTATAGGAGGGTAACATGGATAAATTAAACATAGCCATTGCTGATGATAATGAGAGGATGCTGCAGCTTTTAGACGCTATAATAAGCGAAGATGACAGCCTGTCGGTGGTTGGAATGGCACAAAACGGAGAAGAAGCTTATGAGTTAATCACGGAGAAGGAACCGGATGTGGTACTTTTGGATTTAGTTATGCCCAAATTAGACGGACTTGGCGTTATGGAACGTGTAAACAATGATAAGAATATGAAAAAACATCCTGCCTTCATTGTAATTACGGCTATTGGAAATGAAGCCATAACGGAAGATGCTTTTCGTTTGGGGGCCAATTATTATATCTTAAAGCCCTTTGATAACGATATGGTCTTAAACAGAATCCGTCAGTTTAAGACTCACATACAAAGTAAACCGAAGGAAATCAGAAAAATTACTGCCTATGAAAGTAAAAAAGAATATATGGAACGTAATTTGGAAAGTGATGTTACATCCATCATTCATGAAATCGGTGTTCCCGCCCATATAAAGGGATATCAGTATTTGAGGGATGCTATTATTATGTCGGTTAACGATATGGAAATGTTGAATTCCATTACTAAAATTTTATATCCTACCATTGCGAAAAAACATATGACAACCCCCAGCAGAGTGGAAAGAGCCATCAGACATGCCATTGAAGTAGCCTGGAGCAGAGGGAAGATGGATACCATCGATGATTTATTTGGTTATACCATTAATACAGGAAAGGGAAAGCCTACTAATTCCGAGTTCGTCGCCTTAATTGCAGATAAAATCAGATTGGAATATAAAGCAAAAGAATAAGTTAAAATACACAAAAGATGAACAATTCAATGAATTTTACTGTTAAATAAATGATAGAATTACCTATTATGAAAAAATTTAAATAGTAATGAAAAGTAGGATTAACAGGCAAATACGCTTTTATAATAAAATAATATATAGTATAATAGGACATGAACTTATCGGAAGAAAATCAAGCACGACCAGAGGGAGTATTTGATTTTACCCGATAAGTTAGCAGTGTATTATACTTCTGATAGTATATATTATACAAGCTTTTGGAGGATTATATGAAGAAAGTGTTATTTGTCGCTTCTGAAGCAGTTCCTTTTGTGAAAACAGGTGGCTTGGCAGATGTCGTTGGTTCTTTACCAAAGTATTTTGAAAAAGAAGAATTCGATGTAAGAGTTATGATTCCGAAATACGGCATGATTGCAGATAACTGGAAAGAGCATATGAATTATAAAACGCATTTTTATATGGATTTAGCTTGGAGAAGCCAATACGTAGGCATACTGCAAATGGAATATAATGGAATCACATTTTATTTTATAGATAATGAATTTTATTTTTCAGGCTCAAAGCCATATGGTTTTATACATGAAGATATAGAGAAGTTTGCTTTTTTTTCAAAGGCTGTTTTATCTTCCCTTCCTTTGATTTCTTTTCAACCGGATATAATCCATTGTCATGACTGGCAAACCGGTTTGATACCCGTTTATTTAAATGACCGATTTAAAAACGGTGATTTTTTCTCTCATATGAAAGTGATTATGACCATACATAATTTAAAGTTTCAGGGGATATGGGATATTAAGACCATCAGGGATATGACGGGGCTGGCATCTTATTACTTTACTCCTGACAAGCTTGAGGCGTATGGGGATGCAAATTATTTAAAAGGCGGTATCGTATATGCAAATGCCATTACAACCGTCAGCAGGACATATGCGGAAGAGATAAAGATGCCATTTTACGGGGAAGGTCTTGACGGACTTTTAAGAGCAAGAGAAAATTCACTTCGGGGAATTGTAAACGGAATTGATTATGATGAATACAATCCGGAAAAAGACTCCTTTATATATAATCCTTATAATGCCATAAACTTTAGAAAGGAAAAAATTAAAAATAAAAGAGCTCTTCAAAATGAATTGGGATTAGAACAAAATGACAAGGTATTTTTAATCGGTATTGTTTCTCGCTTGACAGATCAAAAAGGATTTGATTTAGTATCCTATATTATGGAAGAATTGTGTCAGGAAGATATACAGCTTGTTATTTTGGGAACAGGTGAAGAAAAGTATGAGAATATGTTCCGGTATTTTGACTGGAAATATCATAATAAAGTATCTGCCAATATGTATTATTCCGAAGCATTATCCCATAAAATTTATGCTTCCTGTGATGCCTTTCTAATGCCTTCCCTGTTTGAACCCTGCGGACTCAGCCAGATTATGAGCTTACGGTATGGAACCGTTCCTATAGTAAGGGAAACAGGGGGGTTAAAAGATACGGTGGAGCCTTATAATGAATACGAAAGTACAGGAACCGGTTTTAGTTTTTGTAACTATAATGCTCACGAAATGCTTGGAGCAATAAGGTATGCAAAATACATCTATCATAATAAAAAAAGAGAGTGGAATAAAATCATAGACAGGGGAATGGCAGTTGATTTTTCGTGGAAGCAATCAGCAGGTGAATATGCCCAATTGTATCAATGGCTGTCTGAATAAAAAAATCAAATATTTATTTAGGTATAAAAAGCCTCCTTTTTTGAAATACTAATTTTTTAAAAAGGAGGTTTTTTATGGCTAATATATCTGAGTTGGAATTACAGAATTTAAGACATTTAATCGGCAGCTATGATACGACGAACAGCAAAATGCAGGAGTATGCTTCCCAGGCTACGGATCCTCAGGTAAAACAGTATTTTCAGACCGCAGCCCAGTCGGCAGGTGAAAACAAAAAGCAATTAATGCACTTTTTACAGTAGGAGGTTATAAATGAACGAAAAAACAATGGTATCCGATGCATTAAGCGGAATTAATTCAGAATTAAAGATGTTTGGAGATATGATACCTCAAACGGAGAATATGGAGCTGAAGCAAACCTTAAAAACATTAAGAAATAAGTGTGAGACATCACAGGAACAGCTTTACCAAATAGCGACAAGTAAGTCCTATTATGTGCCGGCTGCAAAAGCTACGGATGAAGAGGTACAAAATGTGCGTAATATTTTTACACAGTCTGCGCGGTAATACCGGGAAACACAAGTGACTTGGAGCCGTATCTGCAACGGTTCCTCCCTGTATTGGCGCATAAATGGTCCTCCAATCGCATTACTGCCACCGGAAGGCCATTTAAAACCGCGCATTTAGTTACCTGCCAATATCAATTGGTTTTGGCAGGTGACATATTAAATTTTCAACTATCGGCCGATAACAGAAAATTTCCAGCAAACGAGTTGTGGAGGTCTATTCCCACTTAAAAAAGCGGAGAGAAACAGTAAAATCGTAATTCCTTTCGCTTTTAATTCGGAAAGGCTTTTCCATACATC
>CAMJWQ010000060.1 GCA_946409475.1 uncultured Lachnospiraceae bacterium | reverse complement strand
CCCTGCAGGCTTTTGTTATGTCCGCAATGGTTTTCGCCGGAGCCAGCCAGCTTATGGCGGCAGGCATGGTGGCGCAGCAGGCAGCTCTTCCGGTTATTGTCTTTGCAGTCTTTATGGTTAATTTAAGGCATTTGATTATGAGCAGCTATGTCATGAACCGTTTAAAGGAAACACCTCTATGGAAGAAACTGCTTTTAGCTTTTAACCTTTGTGACGAATCCTTTGCTTTATTTTCTCTTGATGAAAAAGAGGGTGGCGACAGCTTTCTTCTGGGAATACATATGCTTTTATATACCGCCTGGCTCGTATCTACCATAACGGGATGCATCGTCGTGAATATCCTGCCTGCGATTGTAGCCAACAGTCTGGGTATTTCCTTTTATGCGGCATTTATTTTCCTCTTAATGCCGGGTTTAAAAAAAAGCATGCGGCTATGTGTGGTTGTTTTAATTACAATAACGGCCAATTGCATACTGGGAATGCTGGTGTCATCAAGCGTAGCGGTGATCGGCGCTATTATCATCGGTTCCGGTGCCGGTGTGTGGATTATGCCGGATAAGGAGGAAAAAGATAATGACCATATGGATACTGATTGCAGGGATGGCCGCGGTAACGTATATTCCAAGAGCCTTGCCGGCAATGTTCATTGATAAATTAAAATGGAATAAAAAGATGGAGAAATTTCTTGGTTTAATACCCTATACGGCCCTGGCGGCATTAGTAGTGCCGGGCGTATTTTATGTTGATGAAACAAGAATCAGTATCGGGGCAGCGGGAGCTGCGGCTGCCTGTCTGCTAAGCTTTTTTAAGGCGCCGGTTATGGTGGTGATTGCAGGTGCCGTAGCCGTGGATATGCTGTTGTATATTTATATATGATTAAATTAGTTTTTTGCCCTAACACTGTAATTTCACCCTTGCAGGCAAGTGAAATCATGCGTGTTAAAATGGAAGAAAGGATGAAAAGGATAAGATAATGAATATTACCGAATATCAAAATAATATCCCGGCTGTTAGGGATGTGATTGATCTCAGGGAAACCCTGTGGATTAACGGACAGTTAAGACCCTTTGGTACCATACAAGACAGCCTGCGCATAAAAGAAGATGATATTATTGCTGCGGCGGAAAGGCTGAAACGTTTTGCGCCCTTCATTAAAAAAAGCTTTCCCGAAACACAGGATGAGGGGGGACTTATTGAATCTCCTTTAAAGAAGCTGGAAAAGCTGCAAAAGGAATGGAATGAAAAAACGGGCGGTGATCCGCAGGGCCATTTATATCTGAAAATGGACAGCCATCTTGCCATAGCGGGTTCTGTAAAAGCCAGAGGCGGCATTTATGAAATATTAAAGCATACGGAAGAGCTGGCCATAGCCAATCACCTGCTTGAGGAAACCGATAATTATGAAAAGCTGGCAGATTTCAGGGATTTCTTTTCACAATACACGATACAGGCGGGGTCTACGGGAAATTTAGGCTTAAGTATCGGTATCATCAGTGCCGGGATCGGATATCATGTTATTATACATATGTCGGCAGAGGCCAAACAGTGGAAGAAAGACCTGCTTCGCAGTAAAGGTGTTATGGTACGGGAGTATGAGGGCGACTATGAGGCGGCCGTAGCTGCGGGAAGAAAGCTTTCAGATAGTGATTCCATGAGTTATTTTGTAGATGACGAACATTCTGAGGATTTGTTTTTAGGGTATGCCGTAGCTGCCGGGCGTCTGAAGAAACAGCTTAAGGAACAGCAAATTACGGTGGATAAAGAACATCCTCTGTTTGTTTATCTGCCCTGCGGCGTGGGTGGCGCTCCCGGAGGAATAACCTTTGGACTAAAGCATGAGTTTGGAGATTTTGTCCACTGCTTTTTTGCAGAGCCTGTACAATGCCCCTGTATGCTGCTTGGAATGGCGACAGGAGAAGGGGACAAGGTATGTGTACAGGATTTTGGACTGACAGGCATCACTCATGCAGACGGATTAGCCGTTGGAAGACCGTCTCCTCTTGCCGGTAATTTGATGAAAAATATGGTAAGCGGTATTTTCACCGTGGAAGATCATAAGCTTTATGAGTATATGAGAATGCTTAAGAATGCAGAGAATATCATAATAGAGCCTTCGGCTTGTGCGGCCTTTGAAGGCTACAGATCCATAAATGAAAGCCCGGAAATGGTAAGATACCTGAAGGAACATAACTTAGAAAAAGCTGCGGAAAGAGCCAATCATATTATCTGGGCAACAGGCGGTAAGCTGGTACCTGAGAAAATAGTTGACATGTATTTACAAACGGAGCTTAAATAGCACTTTTAGCGGCATAGAAAATAATATGCTGGAATTCTGCTTTTTCCTGCTTTTCGTTTATATATTGATGGGGGACATCTGCTTTATAGCGAATGGCATCCCCTGCTTTTAAAATTATTTTTTTATCACCAACAATTAACAGCATGCTTCCTTTATTCATAATAATGTATTCTTCAACACCCTGGGCATGGGCTTCGGACCTATGGATACAGTCCGATTCCAACACAATGGTAAACATTTCAAATTTTCTGATATTATCATAGGGAAACAAGGGATATACTTTCATTTTTCCATCTTCCTCCAAAAAAGGGGAAATGCCGGATTTAGAGATTACCGGCGGTAACTCTTCATCCATCTCCTCCATAAAGTAAGAAAAAGATACATTTAACCCCGTGGCAATCTTCCATAAAATGGCTATTGTCGGATTGGAGACGCCTCTTTCAATTTGTGCCAGCATGCCTTTACTGACGCCGGTCATTTCAGAAACCTTGTCTAAACTAAATTGCTTCTGACTTCTGATGTGTTTCAGATTATTTCCGATTATTGTATTAAAATCCTTCATGTCAGCTCCGTTCTATGCCGAAAATTTTAGGCAGCATTCCTATTTATTTGATAATAACATTTCAATTTGAATTTTACCACATACTTATATTGGATATCTGCGTCTTCAAACTATTTTCTTAAAATCAAAATACACACTTGAACATTATAACATACAAATGTATAATATGATATACAAACATATTTGCATTAGAGTCATAAATTTATTTAGTGATCTTTAAATGTATAAAAGGAGGTTATATAATGGTTGTAAAAAGATTAGAGGGAATACCCGGATTTTCAATTGACCGGGTAGCAAAAGAAGCAGGTGATGATCCGGAGGTACTCAGAATGGAAAATTTAGATACGGATATTCTTCCTCCGCCCGGAGTGGTCGAGACTACCATTGCCGCACTTAAAAATGATGATTGTAACAGTTATCTCCCCTTCACAGGCAATCGTGATTTATGCCGGGCAGTATCTTCCCATGTGCAAAAGCTTTCGGGACGCCAATATGATTCGGAAAAGGAAGTCGTCATAACTTGCGGTGGAACGGAGGCCATGCTTGATACGCTTTTGGCTGTCATTGACGTGGGAGATGAAGTAATCCTGACAGATCCAACCTATGCAGGTATGATAAACAGAGTGAGATTAGCAGGCGGGAAACCGGTCCTGGTTCCTTTTTACAATATAAATAATGAATGGCGGCTGGATCTGCATGCGCTAAAAGCAGCCGTTTCGTATAAAACAAAGGCTTTCTTTATTATGAGTCCTTCCATGCCTTCAGGAGCTTTATTAAACAGGAAGGAGTGGCAGGCGATTGCCGATATCTGCCTGGCAAAAAAAATATGGTTAATATATGACGCGGCAATGGAAAGAATTATTTTTGATTGTAATGAGTATATTCATCCGGCATCCTTACCCGGAATGGGTGATTATACGATAACTCTGGGATCCGTTTCGAAAGAATTCCGTATGATAGGCTGGAGAGTGGGCTGGATAGTTGGCCCGGAGGAGGTCATGAAAAGTATTGCCCTTACTCATATTTATAACGTGGTCACACCCATAGGAATTGCCCAGCCGGGTGCAATGACGGCGCTTACCTCTGATGAAGATGATTTTGACGGCTATGTTAAAGAACTGGAGAAACGCAGAAATGTATTATTGGAAGAGCTCAGGGAATTGCCGGTTATTCCCTCGGCGGGAGGCTGGTCGCTGCTTCTTAATGTAGGTGAAATGGGATATGATTCCTTTACGGCATCGCAATTACTCTTGGAAAAAGGGAAAATAGCGGCTACACCTATGAGGGATTGGGGAAAGGTTAACAGTGATGGGTTTGTAAGGCTTGTTTATAGCAATGAGCCGATACATAGACTGAAAGGGATTCGGGAAAAGATAGTCAAGTCACTGCATTTTCCCCCTATGTTGGATTAATAAACTCCCTCTTACCCGCACTGATGGGCATTTTTACGGCATGGTTTCAAAAATGGTATCCGGCACGATATGCGGGAGGATAAGCAGCAATCAAACGAAAGCGGGGACTGCATAAGGTTTCCATCTTTTTTCTTTTTCCATTGACATTACCTTTAATATGTTACCTATATATCCTTGGTGAAGGTTACGGTACTGGTTACTGTGAAAAATCATAAAATAAGTGAAATTGAGATATTAAGGCATGAAAATGGTATGGGAAAGCCTGCGGAATCCATAGTCGGGACAATGATAGAAAAAAATACTTATGATGTGGATATAGTATCCGGGGCAACTATTTCCAGCAAGGTAATAAAAAATGCGGTTTTTAATGCATTGCAGCAAGGGCTATAAGGGGAGGATCCGATATTGGAAAATAAAACGAAGAAGGATGAAATAGACGATAGACATTTTCTTTTTGGTCTGATAAATGCATTTGCCAATCGGCTTCAGACTGTTGGAGACAGATTTCTTGAGGAAATCAGCTGGAAGCAATGGTTTGTTATAATCGGTATTGAATTATATAAGGAGCCGCCTACCATTAATGAAGTGGCAAACATTATAGGAAGCTCCCATCAAAATGTAAAGCAGATTTTGATAAAGCTGGAAAAAATGGGGTATGTAGCCATGCACACGGATGAAGACGACCGAAGAAAGCAGCGGATCCGATTAACAGAAAAGAAAAAAGAGATAGATGATAAATATAATGAAAAAAGTATGGAATTTATGAATGGCTTATACCATGGACTTGATGATAAGGATATTGCCGTGACCATAAGAACCTTGTTAACAATGGAAGAGAATTTGGAATAAAGAGGTTATGACATAAGGGATAAAAATTATAGAACCGGTTATTACCTTATAAAAGAAATGGGGCTTCCGGCTCTTTGATTTTAACGTGTATAAGATTTTCATAGCTATTTTTATAAGAACAAGGTATAATATAAAAGAAGTGAACAACACGTAAGATTACAGTCTGATGAAGGTAACAAAAATAAAAGAACCAAGGATCACAAGGAGCGGCATAGTTATGAAGACAGGTTCTGTCAATAAGTGGATTAAATTTACTTTATTTGTAATATTATTAATAGGCATTGATCAACTGACCAAGATATTGGCTCTCAATAACCTAAAGGGAAAAGCTAACGTTGTTATTATCCCGAATATTTTTGAACTGGAGTATTTGGAGAACCGGGGAGCGGCATTTGGTTCCTTCCAGGGAGCCCAAATTCCTCTTATTATCGTATCCCTGATTATTATTGCCTTGATTATTTGGAAATATGGGCAGATACCGGAGGGAAAAAGATTTTATCCCTTAAAGATAACATTGGGTACCTTAATGGCAGGAGCATTCGGTAATTTAATTGATCGTATATTCCGGAACTATGTCATTGATTTTTTATACTTTAAGCCGATAGATTTCCCTAGATTCAATGTGGCGGATAGCTATGTGACGTTATCTGTCATCTCACTGGCCATTTTGGTTATATTTGTATATCAGGAAAAGGAATTGGACTTTTTATTTGCACTAAGGCACAGGGCGGATGCCCGACATGAATAATGTGCCGGCCTGTCAGTAAGCAATTGGTATATTTGTATATTCCGGGCACATTAGGAATGGCATGGCTGAATAGTAACCTAAATTTCAAAAAGTCTGTTCATTGGGTAGAAATGTGAAAAAAAATGTGATATAATTGGAACACTTAAATAAGAAAAGGTGATAAGATGAAGAAATAATCTATATATCGTGGAAAAACAGAACTGCTTTCAGTCATCTGCCAGGTTTCGAACCAGGGCAGTCAGGAGCCCGGGTTAAGGCTCTGTGTTCTGTACCGATTTATAGATTATGATTTGTGTTATACCTTGATGGAATAGATATCAGGTTTATAAGGCATAGTCTGTTTTCGGTTTTAATACGGAAAGCGGACTTTTTTAATTCATAGAAAATTGTTTGATTGGAGAGATGTTATGCTACAAATAAAAAACCTGACAGTTACACATACAAAGGATTTGAGAGTATTGATGAAAGACTTTTCATTTGTATTAAATAAAGGTGATAAAGCAGCTATTATAGGAGAAGAGGGAAATGGGAAGTCAACTTTGCTAAAAATAATATATGATGAAAATACGGCAAAACAGTATACGGAATTTACCGGGGATATCATAAAAAATAACTGTAAGATTGGTTATCTGCCCCAGGAATTGACGGAAGAGGAAAAAAAGAAGAGTGTTTGGGAATTCTGTCTTGAAGAATCTGGTTTTTCCATATTGACGCCTAAGGAGCTGGCCGATATTACGATGCCGCTGGGAATGAATTTGGAAATTTTATATGCAGATCAAAAAATGGGATGTTTATCAGGAGGAGAAAAAGTCAAGCTGCAAATAGCCAGGCTGCTAATGGGACAGCCTGATACATTGCTTCTTGACGAACCTTCCCATGATCTGGATATGGAAACACTTTCATGGCTGGAAAGCTTTATGAACGCATGCGAAATGCCCATACTGTTCATATCCCATGATGAGACGCTGCTGGAGCATACGGCCAATGTCATCATTCATCTGGAGCAGGTGAAAAGAAAAACAGAGCCGCTGCATACCATAGCAAGGATGGGATATGCAGACTATATCCGTACCCGGGGAAGCCAGCTGCTTCACCAGGAACAGACAGCGAAAAAAGAAAGAAGCGAATATGAGAAGCAGCAGCAGAAGTTCAGAAGGATACAGCAGAAGGTGGAATATCAGCAAAATAGCATTACCAGGCAAGATCCCTATGGGGGTAAATTATTAAAAAAGAAAATGCATACGGTAAAAGCCATACAGAGAAGATTTGAGAAAGAATTTGAAAATATGACGGAAATACCGGATCCGGAGGAAGCAATCGGATTAAAATTTAATGATAGTGTTAGCTTACCAAATGGTAAGACAGTAATTGATATGACAAAGCCGCAATTGACTATGGGAGAACGAATACTGGCCAGAAATATAAAAATACAAATTACCGGACCCGAAAAAGTTTGTATTATCGGAAAAAACGGTATTGGAAAAACGACATTATTAAAAGAAATGGCGGCTGTATTATTGGGAAGAGAAGACATAAAGACAGCTTATATGCCTCAGACTTACGAGGACCTGCTGGATGCTCAAAAAACACCCGTAGAGTTTCTGATGAATACCGGAGACAGGGGGGAAAAGATAAAAATCGGTAATTATCTTGGCAGCATGAAATTTACTGAGGATGAAATGAATCATAAAATCGGGGAATTGTCGGGAGGGCAGAAGGCAAAGCTTTTTTTAATAAAAATGAATTTGGAGCAATGTAATGTTTTCCTGCTTGATGAACCGACGAGAAATTTTTCACCCTTATCCAATCCGGTAATCAGAAGTATGCTGAAAAATTTTAAGGGAGCTGTCGTCAGCGTGTCCCATGACAGGAAATATATAGAAGAGGTTTGCGATTCCGTATATGAATTAAAAGAATCCGGATTATTCAAAATAAGGTGATTAATTTGTTTTCGGTTTATTTACGGCTGCTCTTTGGTAATATGGATTTTTTTAAAAAAGTAAGCTACAATAAATAAAACTACGGCTTTATATCTGGTAACCGGGGTTTTATAAGGAAGGATATAATTAGACGGCAACGGGGAGGGGCATAATGAACATCATAAATAATGGGAGAAGTGGGAGTATGGGTGAAATTGACTGCCTGGGGGAAATGTGTCCCGTACCGGTTATGAAGCTGCAGGCCGTACTGCAGGCAATTCGGAGGGGAGAGCCTTATTTGCTGATAACGGATCATAGCTGTACATTGACAAATATTAAAGAATTCTGTAAATCCCATGGCCTGTTTTGTGAGACGGAGGAAGTAATGAATGGAGTATGGGAAATTACGGTATCTGCTAACAAATAGTTTCTTTTAGGATTTTTTCAATATAACTGGTCAGCTTGGAAAGCTCCGTATTCAAATAATTGCCATCGTTCCGCTTGATGGAATAAAAGTCGTTTTTCAGCTGCAGGCAGGCACAGTCAATAATACGAAGCTGTTTGTGATACAGCTCTTTTTTGATTGCCATATAGGGAAGAAAGGCTAAGCCATAGCCGTTCACTGCTGATAATTTAATGGACTCCGTCGACTCCAATGTATAGGGAATATGTAATTTTTCTACGTCTATACCGTTTTTCAGTAATTCCCTGTCAAGAAGCTGCCTTGTTTTTTGGGTATTGACCAACATAATGACAGGATGCCTGTAAAGCTCCTGGCAGCTGATTGAGGAGCTGATTTTTATGCTTTCACCGCATACTAAAAAAACACTGTCTGAAAATACTTTTTTGTAGGAGAGGGTTTTATCACCGGGCTTACCTACAATAATTCCCATATCTCCCTGACCCTTTGCAATCTTATCCTCAATAACACTGCTGGACATGGCTTCTACCGATAAGGAATAGTCGGGATAATTATGCTTTACATGATAAAAAGTACAGGGCAGGGCGTAAGAATAAGCGGAGGGGGTGGCGATAATGTGCAGGGACTTGTTTTGATTTTGTACGTCAGCGATATCTGTGAAAATCTTATCATAGGCAGACACTATTTCGAAAGCCCTGTTATAGACAATAATGCCGATATTTGTAGGAATAACTCCATGCGTATTGCGTTCGAATAAATTTGCACCGAATTCCTGTTCCATGGTACGCAGCTGCTGGCTTAACGCAGACTGGCTGATATTCATAAGTCCGGCTACCTTTGATATACTGCCTTGCTCCACTATCTTAATAAACATTCGCAAATGATTAATATTCATAATTTCTCACCATATTTTTCCGGTTTTTATCCATGTTATCCTTCCCACTAAATTCACAAACAGCTCATGAAGTGTTCTTATTATATCAAATTTTTAATAGCCTGACCAGTACGCTTTACCTTATAGGTATAAGATTTACTTATAGCATATTAAAAACTCGGTTAACAGTGCTGAAATTTAGTGTGTTATAATTTTAACTGTAAAGTTTGTTATTTGCTTAACAATAAAGAAGGGAGGGAATACAGGTGCCAGAAACAAATACAAGTATTAATACAAGCAGAACGAGAAGGGTTAGAAAGCCTAAGAAAAGCCAAATACCCCAGGCAATCTTAGTCACATTGTTTATGATTGCATTTGGATTTTATTTGGGGGCCGGCAACAGCAAGCTGCCTGTTTATTGGGGATTTGGGATTGCTTTCGGGTATATTCTGCAGCGTTCCAGATTCTGCTTTACGGCGGCATTTCGTGATCCCTGCATTACCGGCAGTACTTCGGTAACAAGAGCCGTATTAGTGGCAGTTGCCGTGGCAAGTGTAGGTTTTTTTGCCATTAAGCTTTCTCCGGTATTAGCAGGAAGTGAGACAAACTTGAATATGAGCGGCGTATCACCTATTGGTCTGCCTCTGATGCTCGGTGCCATATTATTTGGAATCGGAATGGTTATTGCAGGCGGATGTGCTTCCGGAACATTGATGCGTGTGGGAGAAGGATTCACCATGCAGATGCTTTCCTTGGTTTTCTTTGTGGCAGGCTCCTTATGGGGAGCTCATGATATGAATTTTTGGTCAAAATTCAATGAGAATGCCCCTAAGATTTTTCTGCCGGATGTTTTCGGGTGGTTTGGAGCAATTTTAGTACAGGGACTGATTATTATTCTTTTGTATATTGCGGCAGTAAAATGGCAGGAAAAGAAAATGGGCAGTGCAGAGTAAATAGAAGACCTGGAAAAAAAGTAAAATCAGAAAGAAAAAGGCTAAAGCAATAGCTGAAAAAATATGACAAATGGAAAAGGAGTAAGTTAAATGGCTGAATTCACATTAGATTGTTTGGGAGAGGCATGCCCGGTGCCTTTGATGAAAACGGAGAAGAAGTTAAATGAATTAACCGTAGGAGATGTACTGATTATTTCTATTGACCATAGCTGTGCCATGAAAAATGTGCCGGAATGGGCCAGAAAGCAGGGACATAATGTAGAAATTGAAGAAGTGGATGACGGTGAATGGGAAATTGTAATTGAAAAAACCAAATGAGGTATGGTTCTTTGAAAGTAGGTGCAGTGAAATGAAACAGTTTTTTATAAGATTAGGAGAAAACCCCATTTATAAAAAGCTCTTAAAGGAGCCATTGACTTACATAGCCGGGGCGGTGCTGCTTGCCGTTTTTCAAATCGCACATTTTAGTTCCCTTGGCAGCGGCTGGGGTGTCACCAGTACCTTTGCAAATTGGGGAGCCTGGATTTTTGAAGCATTGGGCGGTGATGTGAGCAATTGGGTTTATTTTTCAGGAGAAAAAGCCCAAAAAGCCCTGGAGAGCAGCTTTTTGGCAGACGGAGGCTCCATAAGAAATTTAGGGATTATAGTGGGTGCTTTAGCGGCAACCCTATTTGCCTCGCAGTTCAAATTTAAGAAGCTCAAATCCCTTCGGCAGGCAGTGGCCGCTATTCTTGGCGGTTTACTTATGGGATACGGGGCCAGAATGGCAGGGGGCTGTAATATTGGGGCCTTGTTTACCGGAATTTCATCCTTTTCGTTATCAGGATGGATATTCGGAGCCTTTTTACTGGCTGGAGCTTTTATAGGCAGTAAATTATTAGCAAAATATTTCATGTGACGGCCGGGGTAATCATTTTGATTACCCCATAGAATTATTATAGTCATTTGCTGTTACATAAGGGATAAGAAAGGAATGGATTCGCAATGCAGAAAAAAACAGAGCAGTATGATGTTGTCATAATAGGTGGGGGAGCAGCAGGACTAACTGCGGGTATCTATTGCGGAAGGGCAAAGCTGAAGACCCTGCTTATAGAAAAGTCGTTAGTGGGAGGACTTGCCACCTATACAAATGAAATTGAAAATTATCCGGGTTTTCCTGAAGGAGCTACCGGTCTTGGATTAATGGATTTATTTCATAAACAGGCCAAAAAATTTGGAGTCACTTTTAAATTAACGGACGTAAGAGCCGTGTCCCTTGAAGGGGAAACAAAGGTAGTGGAAACCTTTCGAAACCGTTATGAAGCGAAAGCGGTTATCGTTGCAAGCGGTGGTAAACCAAGATTAACAGGTGCTAAAGGGGAAAAAGAGTATTTGTATGATAAAGGAATTTCCTTCTGCGCTACCTGTGATGCGGCGGCTAATACGGATAAAACCGTTTTGGTAATCGGCAGCGGCGATGCGGCCATTGAGGAAGGCATATTCTTAACAAAATTTGCCAAAAAGGTGATTGTCTCCGTCATGCATGATAATGGAAAAATGGATTGTAACGAGATTGCGAAAGCCCAGGCATTGGCAAATCCGAAAATGGAATTTATCTGGAATACGGTTGTTGACAGCTTTGAAGGAGAAGAAAGACTGCGGACCGTGGTTTTGAAAAATGTAAAGACGGAAGAGAAAATACCGGTAACCGTAGACAGCTGTTTTCTATTTATCGGATATGTTCCCAATACGGAAATATTTAGAGATGTTCTTACTATGAACAGGGGAGGCTATTTGATTACCAATGAACGGATGGAAACAAATATATCCGGCGTTTTTGCAGTGGGAGATGTGCGGGATAAGTTTTTAAAGCAGGTAGCGACGGCTGTGGGAGACGGTGCTGTAGCCGGCTATGGAGTGGAAAAATATATCGCCGAATGCGAGATTTTTGAACAGCAGATTCTGAATCAGGGTAATCCGTCCCTAGTCTTTTTTTATAATGCGGTCGATGCCGGGTCAAGAGAGCTTTTACCTAAGCTGGAGGAGTTTGAAAGCAATGCACCGCATATCCGCGTGACACGCGTGGATACATACAAATCAGACGGAATAGCAAAAAAATTAAAAGTAGATAGAACCCCCTGTGCCGTGTATTTAGAAGAAGGGAAAATTGCAGGAGTCTGTGAACAGGAAATTACCGTGGAAGCTTTACAAAGGCTTTGTCAGGAAATATTTTAAAAAGGAATTTCTTACCGTTATGGGATTTGGTTTTTGCCTGTTTATGGGCAACTTAATGCAGGTTATGATTGAGCTGCATTAAGTTGCTTTTTCTCTACAGGAATGCTGCCTTTTCCTTATTCCAATACAAAATTTGCAACGCCGACATTTTTCAATACGACCTCCGGCTTGCAATAGACGGTATATCTGCTGTTTTTAGAACGGCAGATCTTTAATGTGTAGTAAGCATCGTATGGTACCCGGAACAGAAAATGACCGTTACAGGAAATGGTTTGCCTGTTCAACAATACTTTTTCATCACCATGAAGCTGGTATAGCATAACATCCCATTTATGAGGATTACAACAGCAGCAGTCTCCAATATAGCCATAAATAATACCGGGTGTAATCATGCATTCAGGGCATACGGTTTTTTCCTGTTCCGGCATAACAGGGACGGGAACCGGAATAGGGAATGGTACAAATTCCGTTTCTGCTTCGGGACAGGACGGGCAGGGCGGACAGGGTCTTGGTTCCGGGCAGGGCGGACAGGGCCTTGGTTCCGGGCAGGGCGGACAGGGCCTTGGTGTGGGAC
>CAMJWQ010000059.1 GCA_946409475.1 uncultured Lachnospiraceae bacterium | reverse complement strand
ATCTAAAATACATTGTTACTTTAACATAATAAGAAACATAAGTCAATAGAAATTTCAAATTCTGTTTTCAAATTTGATTTGCTGTCTCCGCTTTATTTCTCACGCCGGCTTATACAGGATACAGGGAACATTGGGAGCAGCGGAAGAGCTGTCGGCAGTTTTCATAAGCTATCATTTTTCTTTAAGTACAGAGCTCCCTTCTCAGTTATTTCACATCCGCCTCTTGTACGGTTGACATGAAGCATTTCCACATCTTTAAGGTGTGACAGGGACGAACGGAGAGAGGCATCCGTAATAAAAATACCTTTATTTTGTAAAAGGGTGATAAGTCTGCCGCGGCCTGTTTTTGGATAGTTTTTTACTTCGGTAAGAATTTCCTTTTCCATATCGGACAGATGTAAATCCGAGGTATGGTCGGCATGCTGCAGGATATAGTCCGGTAAATCGGAAAGGGTAAATTTGCGGTTTCTCCAGACGCAGTTGAGGTAACGGCATAGATTCATGGCTTCGTTGGTATTGCCGGGCCAGTCATACTCTGTTACAAAGGCAAGAAATTCTTCCGAAAAAATGGAGCCGAGTGTGAGCTCTTCATTTCCTAAAAGATTACGCATGTAGTATTCCAATATATAAGAGATATCCTTTTTTCGTCTCCTGAGAGGAATGGTATAAAGGGAGACGACATTAACGGAAAAATAGAGGGCGGGCATGAATCTGCCTTCCCGCATATATGGATACAGGTCGGCACAGGAGGAGGCAATGATGCGAAAGTCCATGGGAATGCTCTGCAGTCCGCCGACCCGGGTAATTGCTTTATGGGTAAGGGCGGATAAGAGAATGGATTGCTGCTGTAAATCCATATGCTCAATGCCGTCGACGAACAGGGTTCCGCCGTTGGCTTTTTCCAGTATTCCGCTCTGTTCATCTGTGAAGGAGCTGCCGGCAGAACCAAGAAGATTTGCTTCCGCATTCCGGCTGGGCAGAGAAGCTGCCGCAAGATGTACAAAGGGAGCCTTTTTTCGTTTGGAATTATTATGAATGGCACGTGCAAGAACTTCTTTGCCCGTACCGCTTTCCCCCTGAATTAAAATATTATAATCCGTTAAGGCAATTTGCGCGGCTTTTTTTAATAATTCCTGGCAGGAAGGATCCTGTGTCAGATAATCGCTGAACAGATATATGGGAATTCTTTCGTGGGAAGGGGATTCCGGCGTCATTGGGGGGACCGGGACTGACTCCGTCGGATTGACGGTACATAGAAAAAGAATATCGGCGTCATTTCTCATGATTAGAGTATTGGATATCTTTAAAATTTCCCCCAGACTGTTTTTTACGTAAGCCGGAGCTTGCGTATTATTTTTAAGAATAGATAAGGGAAAATCACTTTCTTCAAACAAAGTATTAATATTACTGCCTAGAAGATAGCTTCTGTGCAGGCAAAGCTGTTTGCAAAAGGCCAGGTTAAATTGCTTGATTTGTCCGCTTCGGTCATATGCGCAAAAGCCCGTATTGATATTATTGATTATCGACTGGTTAATTCTTTGATTTTCCAGAGAGTTATATAGCTGGCTGTTCGACAGCTTTAGTACACGAACAAAATTAATGATATAATATTTGGTAATTTCATTAAGCAATGATGCCGGAAGCTCGAAATAGCTGGTGATTTCGTTTATTGTGGAAATATCAACAATTCGGTTCCCTACATCAATAACCGTGGGAACACCGGCAGGGACTATTTCCGGCTCACCCACGGTTATGGCATAGGAAACGGAATCGGCATAATTTCCGCAGCCGGGATAAAAGGGGATAAACTGATACTGGGTAAAGCCTAATTCCTGCAGCTGTGTCATGGCTTCCATGGCCGAGTCCTTATTGTCATTAACCAGATAGACAGTAGAGGAAGGAGGGATATTGATAATTTTATAATAATTTGCAGGATCTATGATTCTGGTAGCAAAGATTATTTTCTTGGATTCGGGAATCCATTGTTTTACTTTTTCATAGGTAATCTGGGAAGGGAAAATTATCAAATCATAGCTCTCTATGTCAAAGGTACCATCCATCTGGGAAGTAAGCAGTGCCTTTATATGTAAATAATTTCGAAAGACAGCTTCCAGATAATAATAAATTCCTTTTTTAGCGGAAAGACCAATGGTAAGTATTAATACATTTTTCCTTTTCATAAGTGCCTCCTGGTTTCTATTAGGCTAATTATAATATGATATGCCATTATATATCAACCCAATAACAAAAAAACACAAAATAATAAGGTGATTGTTGTAAATATACAAGGAAAAAGGTTGTATTTATTCTTTTCTGCACTATAATCATTTTAGTAACGACGAGGTTATTAAGGATATTTGAGCTGCCAATATCCTTTGATCCTGTCGTTTTTGTGTATACTTACAGACATTAGCCTAAAATCAATAGGGAGGATAATCAATGAAAAAGAAATTTGTGACAGGTAAAAAAGTAATGACGCTTTTATTAAGTGCTGTAATGATTTTCTCAATGACGGCCTGCGGCAGTGAGGCTCCTGCAGAAGCAGCAGTGGACGAAGGTTCAACGGAAGCCACAAAAGAAGCAGAGGCAGGTACGGAGAACGTAAGCGGGGAAGCGGCCGCAGGAGAAATGGCCGATTCCATAACCATTGTGCGTACTGCGGACGCAGCCTATCTGGATCCCAATGCGGAATCCATTGGAGGAGCGGAGGTTATGGTTATGCAGCAGATTTATGAAGGACTGGTAAAATCAAGCTTAGACGGACAAAGCATAGAACCCTGTCTGGCTTCGGACTGGACCATAAGTGAGGACGGTTTAACCTATACCTTTCATTTAGTTCCCGACATTAAGTTTTCCGACGGAACCCCTGTTACGGGAGAAGACTGGGAGTGGTCCTTATTAAGGGCAAGAGATACGGAAACCTCTGCCTATGCCTTTATTGCGGAGGCAATTGACACGGTGGAAGCTACGGACAGCCAGGTGGTTATTACTTTAAAGCAGCCGTGGGCTCCCTTCCTTGCCGACTTATGTAACTTCAATATGGTAGTAGGCTGTAAAGCATACTATGATAAAGTGGGTGCGGAGGGATATAACAAGGCGCCCCTGGGAACAGGCCCATATATGGCAGCGGAATGGGTGAAGGATGACCACATTACCTTAGAGGCTAATCCTTATTATCATGAAGCAGGATATCCCAAGACAAAACAAATAGTATTTTCCGTAGTAACGGATGACAATACCAGATTAATGCAGCTGCAGGCAGGACAGGCGGATATTGTATCGGAGGTGCCCCTTTCCATGGCCCCTGTGGCGGAAAAGGACGAAAACCTGAATTTCCAAATGTTTGACTCTACGCAGCAAAGATACTTTATCCTGAATACGACAAAAGCTCCTTTTGATGATATTAAGGTTCGACAGGCATTTGAATATGCTGTCAATAAAGAAGAATTGGCACAGGTAATTGCCGGTGAATACGGAAAACCGGCTGCCTCCATTGTTTCCGATACACAGGGAAAGTGGTGTGACACAGATTTACAGTCAGCTGCCTATGATCCCGAAAAAGCAAAGGAAATGTTGGCAGATGCAGGCTATTCCGACGGAATCGACTTTACTTTAACCATACGTTCCGGTTCGGACATATATGAACAAATGGCTACCTTAATCCAATCAGAGGCAAAGGAGGCAGGATTTAACATTACCATAGAAAAATTAGAAAGCGCGGCAGTTTCTGAAAAATATGAAAATCTGGAGCATCAGGCAACCATTCTGATGTGGATTGATGATATTGTGGACCCTTCCGGTGTCTGCGGATGGACTGTTGATTACGACCAATGCAATGGATGGTATACCGGATTGAACGATACCGCTTTAGATGATTTAAATACACAGGCCTGTTCCGAACTGGACGAAACAAAGAGAATAGAAATGTATCATGATATACAGCAGAAGGTGCACGAGAATGCAAATGTACTGCCTTTGTTCAGCAATGGTTTTGCTTACGCATCCGGAAAAAATATTGAAGGACTGTATGTAAGCCCCTTTTCCGTATTGGATTGTAAGGAATTAGTGAAAACAAAGTAACTGCGGACGCAAGTATTTGATTTTTGCAGCTGCAAATTCATCTTTGCAGCTGTATTTTATATACACGGAGGTACTGATTTGCGACAGTTCAATTATATATTTAAAAGAATGATACAGATGATACCTGTTCTTTTTGTCATTAGCCTGATTGCATTTTTCATAATCCGTCTGGTGCCCGGAGACCCTGCCCGATTAATGCTGGGTGAAAAAGCAACCAATGATGCGGTTGCCGCCATACGGTTAAAATATGGATTAGACCGGCCCCTTCCCATTCAGTATTTAAAATTTATGAGAGGGGTATTGCATTTTGATTTCGGGAACTCTCTAAAGTTTCAGGTACCCGTATGGAATTTGATTGTGAGCAGGCTGCCGGTTACTTTGGCATTAACCTTTCTGTCAACAGCCATATCCCTGCTAATCAGTATCCCGGTGGGTTATTATTCCGGTACGCATAAGGGGGGCTTTTTTGACCGGTTATCAAATATATGGAATCTGACTGCCATTGCCATGCCCACCTTTTGGATTGGGTTAATGCTGCTGATTTTTTTTGGCATAGTTTTGAAGATATTACCGGTAGGCGGCATAGGCGGGGGATTTTGGGGTCACTTAAAGTCTTTTATATTACCGGCATTTACCCAGTCCTTAATGACCTCCGCACTGCTCACCCGGAACATTCGAAATGCCGTGGTGGATATTATAAGCCAGGACTTCGTTGATTTTGCAAGAAGTAAAGGAATCAGTGAAGGGGAAATTAAAAACAAACATATTTTAAAAAATGCCATGATCTCCACCGTTACGCTTTTGAGCATGAGAATGGCTTACATGCTCGGCGGTTCCATTATCATTGAATCCATATTTGCACTTCCGGGTATCGGAAAGCTTACAATAGACGCTATTTTTGCCAGAGATTACACCGTAGTACAGGCAGTTGTGTTTATTTTTGCCATTGTAGTTATGGTGATTAATTTAATTACGGATGTCCTGTATTCCATATTGGACCCAAGAGTTAAGTATTAAGGAGGAGCTAATGAGAAAGAAAAAATCATCACACAAAAAAGTTACTTTTATCGTCGGCTCCGTTATTGTGGGGCTGGTTGTACTCATGGCTGTTTTTCCCCGGATTTTTACAAAATACAACCCCATTGATGTGGATGTTATGGCAAGCCTGTCTCCGCCTTCTTTGAAACACCTTTTCGGGACGGACAATTATGGACGTGATATTTTTTCCAGAGTGGTATACGGCGCCCGAATTGATTTAATGATGGGAGTATTGGGAACCGTTGTCCCTTTTTTTATCGGCGGCATTGCCGGAATGCTGGCGGCTTATTACAGCGGATGGTTTGACCGGATTTTAATAGGATTAATTGATATCATGATGGCTTTTCCCTTTACCATTTTAGTTATTGTCATTATTTCCATACTTGGCAACGGGATTATAAATGTGTATATAGCCCTGTGGCTGGTAGGATGGATGTCTTATGCCAAATTAGTCAGGGGTGAAGTGCTGGTACTTAAAAATTCGGATTATATCCAGGCGGCCAGAGTGGCAGGGTTTTCCGACGGAAGAATTTTATTGCGTCATTTGCTGCCCAATGTGGTCAGCGCCGCAGTAGTATATGCGGTATCCGATATAGTTTTATGTATGCTTACAGGTGCCAGCATGAGCTTTTTGGGATTGGGAGTACAGCCTCCCACGGCAGAATGGGGTGCCATTATGAATGAGGGAAAGAGCTACATCAGTTATGCATGGTGGATTACGGTTCTTCCGGGTCTTATTATGGCGGTTACCGGTGTGGGCTTTAGCTTATTAGGGGACGGCCTGACCGATTATTTAAGAAGAAAGGGAAGATGATATGCAAAAGCTTTTAGAGGTAATAGATTTAAAAACCTATTTTTATGCAGGTGATAAAATCATAAAGGCCGTCGACGGCGCTTCCTTTGAGGTCAGGAGGGGGGAAACCTTTGGAATCGTAGGAGAATCAGGGTGCGGAAAAAGCCAGACATGCCGTTCCGTATTAAAACTGATCAGGAACCCGGGAAAAATCACAGGTGGACGGATATTATATGAAGGCCGGGATGTGGTTCCCTTAAGCAACCGTCAGATGCGTAAAATAAGGGGAAAAGAAATCAGTGCTATCTTTCAGGAGCCGATGACCTCCTTAAATCCGATTATGAAAATCAGAGATCAGATTTACGAGGGATTCAAGGGAAAAAATATGACCGGAGAGCAAAAAGAAGAAAGGGCAGTAGAGCTTCTTCGTATGGTAGGAATTCCTTCACCAAAGCAGCGCCTGAATGATTATCCCCACCAGTTTTCGGGAGGCATGCGGCAGCGGATTATGATTGCCATCGCATTAGGCTCCAATCCCAAATTGCTGATTGCAGATGAGCCTACCACAGCTTTGGATGTGACGATTCAGAATCAGATTATGGTTCTTATCAATGATTTGAAGGATAAAATGGGTATGAGCGTTATCCTGGTGACTCATGACCTGGGAGTTATCGCTCAGATGTGCGAGCGGGTTGCCGTCATGTATGCCGGTAAGATTGTTGAAATGACCGACACCGTCACTTTATTTGCGAAACCAAGGCATCCCTATACCTATGGACTGATGCGTTCTTTACCTGCGGGTGGCGGTAATGCAGAAAAGCTATATACCATTGAGGGAACCATTCCCAATCTGGCTGAATTACCGGCAGGCTGTGCCTTTGCTCCCCGCTGTCAATTTGCAGCGGAAAAATGCAGGCGGCAGGAACCGAAGCCGGAGGAAGCAGAAAAAGGGCATTGGGTCAGCTGCCATTGCCTTAACAGGACATGCGGGCTAAAGGGTTTAATTCCTGTCTTAAAATGACCGGAGGAAAGGAGACAATTAATGGAAGCAGGAAAAAAGATCGTTGAGGTAAGAAATCTGTGTACGGAATTTCCTATAAAAAAAGAATTCTCCGACATTCTTGCCCGCAGACCGGAAAAAAGCGTAAAGGCGGTCAATGATGTTTCCTTTGACGTATACGAGGGAGAAAGCCTGGGGCTGGTGGGAGAATCCGGCTGCGGAAAAAGCACTCTGGCTAAGACTATTGTCAGGCTGTGTGAGGCAAAGGCAGGAACCATTAAAATTAACGGCCGGGATATTACAAATTTACAGGGCAAAAATTTACGTGCGGTCAGAAAAAGTATGCAAATGATTTTTCAGGACCCCTATTCTTCCTTAAATCCCCGCATGACCGTTTATGAAACCATAGCAGAAATTCTGAAAGTACATAAAATAGTATCTGTTCATGAAATCCCGGATAAGGTAAATGAAATATTAGCAATGTGCGGTTTGAACAAAGAAATGGCCGAAAGGTATCCCGGGGAATTTTCCGGCGGCCAGCGCCAGAGGGTTGGAATAGCCAGAGCACTTGCGGCAGGCCCCTCCGTTATTTTGGCAGATGAGCCGGTTTCGGCCTTGGACGTATCCATACAGGCGCAAATCATTAATCTGTTAAAGAAACTGCAAAAGGAACTTCATTTGACAATGATTTTTATTTCCCATGATCTTCATGTTGTCCGTTATATAAGCCAGAGAACAGCGGCAATGTATCTGGGTAAAATTGTGGAAATAGGGAGTACGGAAGTCCTGTTTACAGATCCCCTGCACCCTTACACCGGTATCCTGATTCATGCCAGTCCGAAAATCGACCCCACACAACGGGAAAGAAGCCCTGCCATACAGGGAGAGGTGCCCAGCCCCATTGATTTACCCAAGGGCTGTCTTTTTCACCCCCGCTGCCCAAGGTGCATGGAAAAGTGTAAAAATAAAATACCGGAAATGAAAGAAATAAAGGAAGGTCATTTAATAGCCTGCCATTTATATGAATAAAGTTGGATTGGAAGTGTAAGAATGGATAAGAAAAGCTTGTGGTTAAAATATGATGAAGCCGGAAAAAATAAAATTTTTGAATATGGCAAGCAATATGAGGAGTTCCTTAGCAATTGCAAAACAGAAAGGGAATGTGTGGCATATATCATTGAAGATGCCAAAAAACAAGGGTTTATGGATTTAAGGGAATGCATGGAGCAAGGGAAAAAATTATCCCAGGGAGATAAGGTCTATTATAGCTATATGGATAAGTCTCTTTTGCTGTTCACCATCGGAGGTGAGCCCATTGAAAAGGGGTTAAATATTTTGGGGGCACATATTGACAGTCCCAGGTTAGATATCAAATGTGTACCTCTTTATGAAGAATCCGGTATGGCTTATTTAGATACCCATTATTACGGAGGGATTAAAAAATACCAATGGGTGACATTGCCTTTGGCTGTTCATGGCGTGGTAGTAAAAAAAGACGGCAGTAAAGTATCCATTACCTTAGGGGAAAAGGAAGAAGAACCGGTAGTGGGAATTACCGACCTGCTGCCTCATCTGGCCGGCAAGCAAATGGCGAAAAAGGCTTCTGACTTTATTGAGGGAGAAAGGCTGGATATACTGGCAGGAAGTATTCCCATGGAAAGTGAGGAAAAGGAGTCGGTGAAGGAAAATATCCTACATATTTTAAAGGATACCTACGGAATAGAAGAGGAAGACTTTACTTCCGCAGAATTGGAGGTGGTACCGGCAGGAAAAGCCAGGGATTTTGGTTTGGATTCCAGTATGATTATGAGCTATGGCCATGATGACAGAGTATGTGCCTACCCTTCCTATACGGCACTTTTTAATGCCAAAAACAGTAAGAAAACCTGCTGCTGCATTTTAACGGATAAAGAAGAGATTGGCTCCGAAGGAGCTACCGGTATGAATTCCGATTTCTTTGTAAATGCTTTAGCCGAACTGATTAACTGCATGGAGGAGTATTCTGACCTGAAGGTGAAAAGGGCACTTATGAATTCCTGCATGATATCTTCCGATGTGACGGCTGCTTTTGATCCTATCTATCCGGAGGTCAGCGATAAACGTAATTGTTCCTACCTGGGACAGGGACTTGCCTTTTGCAAATTCACCGGAGCCCGCGGCAAACATTCTTCCAACGATGCCAATCCGGAGTTTTTCGCAAGACTCAGAAGTATCTTGGATGAAGCCGGCGTTGACTGGCAGATGACGGAAATGAGCAAGGTAGATGTGGGCGGCGGCGGAACTATTGCAAAGTTTATGGCAAGATATGGCATGCAGGTGATTGACAGCGGTGTTTCCGTATTAAGCATGCACGCCCCCTGGGAAATCGTAAGCAAAGCGGACGTATATGAAGCTTACAGAGGGTACCATGCCTTCCTGCTGGGCTGCTAAATAAAGCAGGCAAAAAACTTATTTTCTGACAAGCAGGTAAAAATAAATAATGACAGCAACGGAAAGGAGTATGACAATGAGATTGGAAAGAATCACCGGAAAGAAAGTAGAAGAGTACCTTACAAAAAGTAAAAGTATCATGATTCCTGTTGGCAGTATAGAAAATCATGGAAAGCATATGCCCCTTGGTACGGATACCTTGATTCCGAATAAAATCGTAGAGCTATTGGAAGAGAAATCAGATATTATGGTGGCTCCGACTATTCCATACGGAGCAACAAATACCATATACGGCTGTACGGGTACGGTAACGATAGGAACGGACGGTCTGGCTATGATCCTTACAAGGGTAATCAATAGCCTTTATCGTTATGGCTTTCGCAGATTCCTTGTCCTGAACGGACACGGCGGAAATATCAAAGCTATTGAGAATGTGGGAATTGAGGTATTTAAAAGGGGAGCTATGCTGGCCGATTTAAATTGGTGGCTGATGGCGGGTGAATTGAATCCGGACTGGAAAGGCGGTCATGGAGGTGCGGAAGAAACATCAGGTGTCATGGGGGTGGATCCCGGCTTAATTGATTATGATTATATCAATGAACCCATGAATCTGATCGACGATATTGCTCCTAATATGAAAACAACCGGCTGGGGCTCCGTAGAATATAAGGGAGCGACCGTGGTCATACCGAGGGAATATAAAAACTTTAGTGCAAACGGCTGGTATGGTACTGACGCACCTCATCTTGCCTCAAAAGAATGGGGAGACAAGATGCTGAAAAGGATGGCCGATTATCTGGCTGATTTTATAGAGGATTTTGAAAAGACAGAGCTTCCCGAGCCGGAAGCTCCATGTGGGTGGCAAGTATGGTAAAAGACAAAATGTGCCTGAAAATGATAAAAGGATTATCGGAGGCAAAAGGACCCTCCGGCTTTGAGGATGAGACAATTGCAGCGGCGAGAGAGTATACAAAAGAATTTGACGTAAGGGAGGACTGTGTAAGAAATTTCTATATTACCTCGAAGAAAAATACAGGAAATAAACCCGTATTTATGCTGGACGCCCATAGTGATGAGATTGGTTTTATGATTCATTCCATTCGTCCAAACGGGACCTTACGCTTTGCGGCTCTGGGGGGATGGAATTTGAATGCACTGCCCTCTTCTAAGGTGCGGGTACGTAATGCGGAAGGAAATTGGGTTTCCGGAGTCATTACGGCAAAGCCGGTTCATTTTATGACTCCGGAAGAAAAGAAAAAGAGCAATTCCTTTGAAATTTGTAGTTTATCCATTGATGTAGGTGCCCGGTCCATGAAAGAAGCAGAGCAGGCTTTTAAAATTCGAATAGGAGAGCCGGTAGTATCGGACGTGCAATTTGAATATAACGAAGAACAGGACATCATGATGGGAAAAGGATTTGACTGCCGGATAGGCTGTGCCGCCCTGATAGAAACCATGAAAAGACTGGAAAAGGAAACCCTGTCGGTGGATGTGAAGGGTGTGCTTTCCGCACAGGAGGAATTAGGAGAACGAGGTGTTCGCGTGGCTGTAAATCAGATAAAGCCCGACATTGCCATCTGCTTTGAAGGCTGTCCGGCCGACGATACCTTTACGGAGGATTACGCTGTCCAAACAGGATTTAAAAAGGGCCCTATGCTTAGGTTTATGGATAATTCCGTTATCTGCAGTCCCAGATACCAGCGTTTTGCTTTAAACCTTGCAGAAAAAATGGGCATTGCCGTACAAGCCTCCGTAAGAGAAGGAGGCGGGAACAACGGTGCTGTAATTAATACGGCTTTAAGCGGAATTCCCGTCATAGTGATCGGTGTTCCCGTACGTTATATCCATTCCCATTACGGAATAACCTCTTACTATGATTTTGAACAGAGCGTGCAATTGGCGGCAGCTATTATTAAGGAAATGAATAGGGAATATATTAATAAATTTTAAGGAAATGCTTTATCTGAGGGACTTAGTAAGGAGAGATACTCAAAATGAGAGTCCCTCCTTATTTTTTGCAGGTCAGGTTAATATGGGCTGTCTTACATTGGACCGGGACGAATAATTTACAAAGGGTAAAAACCAAAGTAATTCAGTATGCCGATATAGATTCCATAAGCTATCTGCCATTGCTGTGTTCTTAAAATAACACTGTCGTGATAATTAGTTAAATAGCCCATTTCTACAAGTATGGATGGCATATTTGTTCTTCGCAATACATATAAGGACTGGTTGAGCCGTACCTCATTATCTCTAAGGTCCGTATAAGTTACGATACCCTCAAGCACCTGCTCTGCCAGCCAGTTAGCTTGCGTATAAAACTGATAAATATAAACTTCGGCACCGTTTATTGCCGGATTAGGATTGGCATTGCAATGAAGACTGATAAAATAGTTGGCGCCCCATGCATTTGCCATGTTAACTCTTTCCATTAAGCTGGTGGTAACGTCAGTTCCCAAAACGGTGGTGGGAGACGGCCTGGACAGCATTACCGAAAACCGGTAATCATTTTCCAGTAAATTGGCAAGGTAGACACCTACCTGGTAATTGATATCTTCTTCATATAAGCCAAAGCCCTGTGCACCGGCATTATGATATCCCGTCGGATTATGGCCCTGATCAATAAAAATTTTAATGGGCAAAGGTAAATTACTCCTTTATCATTTTTTATATTTTATTCTTGATTTAAGAATATGTTCTTCTATGGAGCGATAAAAGCTATAATTTGCTGGAAAGCCGCAACAACTGGAAAGCTGCAATGGTGGATTTATTGGCATGGTTGTGATACACTTAAAATATACGGTTTCTGCTTCCGGCTGATAAAGAGTAACCATATACTTAAGAAATATGAGGAAAAAATGAAAACGATGAAAACGATGAAAATGATAAAAACAATATATACCCGTACCTATGATTCGCCCATTGGAAGACTTACCCTGACGAGTGACGGTGAATATTTAACAGGGCTTTGGATAAGGGATATGGAAACAGGGGAAGAAGCAGGCATAGTGCATAGGGAAGAGAAAAACCTGCCCGTTTTTGTAAAAACCATCCAATGGCTTGCCTGTTATTTTAACGGAGAAGAACCTGATTTTTTACCGCAAATAAAAGCTGAAGGCACGGAATTTCAGCAATCCGTATGGAAAATTCTTAGTGAAATACCCTATGGTCAGGTGGTTACCTATGGAGAAATTGCTAAAAAAATCGCATCGGAAAGAGGCAAAGCGAGGATGTCGGCCCAGGCTGTGGGAGGAGCCGTCGGAAGTAACCCCGTATCCATATTGATTCCCTGCCATCGTGTTGTGGGGGCGAAGGGTAATCTGACAGGATATGGAGGAGGACTTCCCATAAAAGAACGCCTGCTGGAAATGGAGGGCCTGGATATGAATGCTTTTCACATGCCGGATAAGCAGGAAAGGGCCGGGGGTGAGAGAAGATAAATAGGGATTTAACGAGGTAACCTATCCGTCCAGGCTTCACAGATTCTTTAGATAAATG
>CAMJWQ010000058.1 GCA_946409475.1 uncultured Lachnospiraceae bacterium | reverse complement strand
GTCATTTCAGTAACCCGTAAACAGCAGTTTTAGAAAGGAATTTTATGAAAAAAACAGTTGCAGTAATCTTATGTATTATGCTCGTAATCTCTTTGGCAGGATGCGGTTCCAAAGGAACAGATAAAGCCCTTGTTATTAATGACGGTAACTTTTCAGAAATGAAGGTTATTCATCAGATGGTCAAATTATTAGTGGAAGAAAAAACAGATCTTACCGTTACCATAAAGGATGAAATGACGGCGGTAAACGCTTATAATGAATTGGTAAAGGGAAATGCCGATTTAATGAACAGCTATGACGGAACCCTTCTTACCACTTATTTAAAGCTGGACACCAGTGACGTTCCTGAGGGAAAATCTTTATATGAATACGCCAATGAGGTAGCAGTAAAAGAAAAACAGGTTCACTTATTGGATAAGCTGGGCATTAATAACACTTATGCCATTGCTGTTCCACAAGCAGTTGCCGATGAATATGGATTAAATACGGTCAGTGATTTAATACCCGTTGCAGGGGAATTAGTCTTTGGAGCCGAGCATGAATTTTTCAGCGAGGAAGGCAGCATGAAATATAATCCCTTCTGTGAATTTTATGGTTTAAATTTTAAAGAAAGTAAAGCCATTGACTTAAATTTAAAATATTCCGCAGTAGAAAACGGAAATATTGATGTAACCGAGGTTTATGCCACAGACGGATTAAACAAAAAGGCAGAATTAAAGGTACTGGAAGATGACAGAAGCTTTTTCCCGGAATATAACGGTGCCTTACTGGTAAGGGATGACATATTTGAACGTTTTAAAGATACCGCCCCCAATTTGGAAGAAGTATTAAATGAATTAGGAGGTATTTTTACCAATGAGATTATGGTTGATTTAACTTACCAAATCGATGTGGACGGTAAAACACCGGAAGAGGTGGCGAAAGCCTTCTTACAGGAAGAGGGACTGATTAATTAACCTTCAAAAAATTATAGTTATCTTGAAGCAGGAATACTATTCTTATGTATTCCTGCTTTTTTATCACAGATTACAGCCATATCCAGTATACTGTCTTCCTGTTAAATATGGTAATGCACCACATGATTCATGCTAGTACTAGGCAAAATTCCGACGGCAATGCGGTGTCATTGTCAAGTTTTGGTGAATAACAGTGCCTGCTGTTCCCGCTGAGGCAAGGCGGAGAAATGAGGCATAGTCGGTTCCTGCGCCGATTGACGACAACGAAATTGTGTCTGTAATCCTTTACTTCTCCTCTGTCCCCATGTATAATTGATATTATTAAAAATTGTATTTTTTTAAATATCATTAATACCAGAGAAAGGAAATTTACATATGATTACTTATGATTTTGAAAAAAGAGGTAAACAAACTCTCTACGAATTTTTGTATCAGAATATCAAGCAGGATATTCTTCAAAACAGACTAAAAGCAGATGAAAAGCTTCCTTCCAAACGAACTCTGGCCAGACATTTAAATATTAGTGTTATTACGGTTGAAAATGCCTATGCACAGTTATTGGTTGAAGGTTATATATATTCCATTGAAAAAAAAGGATATTATGTGTCAGCTATAGAAAATATGCTGTATGCACCGGCTGCTTTGACTCCTCAGTCACAAAGGAAAAAGTCTTCTGTTAAACCCTCCTGTTTTGCTGATTTTCATAGTAACTCCATAAATTTTGATAACTTTCCTTTTTCCTTATGGTCAAAGCTTATGCGGGAGTCCCTGGCACAAAAGGATAAACAACTGTTACAGAGTGTTCCCTTTAACGGTCTGGAGCAATTACGTGCAGCCTTAGCCGACTATTTATATCATTTCCGTGGAATGATCGTTGACCCTGACCAGATCATCATAGGGGCCGGAACGGAATATTTATATGGAATACTGATACAGCTGTTAGGGCGAAATAAAATATTCTCCGTTGAAGATCCGGGTTATAAAAAAATAGCATCCATCTACAAAAGTCATGATGTACTTTGTAAATACATATCCTTAGATTCTAACGGCTTATCTACGGATGAATTAGCAAAAAACAATGTAGATGTGGTGCATATCTCCCCTTCTCATCATTTTCCGACAGGGATTGTCATGCCTATAAAACGCCGGCAGGAATTATTAAGCTGGGCTAATGAAAGCGGCAGCCGGTACATTATTGAAGATGATTACGACAGTGAATTCCGCTTTACGGGAAGGCCTATTCAAACCATTCAAAGCATTGATACGGGAGAAAAGGTAATTTATATGAATACCTTTTCCAAAAGCCTTGCTCCCTCCATACGTATCAGTTATATGATCCTGCCGGTGCATCTTATGGAAAAATATCGTAATACATTAAGCTTTTATTCCTGCACCGTCTCAAGCTTTGAACAAAATACTCTGGCTGATTTTATTGCAAAAGGATATTTTGAACAGCACATTAACCGCATGCGTAATTTTTACAGAATGCAGAGAAATCTGGTTATTAAGGCCATTCATTCCTGTTCACTCGATAAAAAAGTAATGATTATGGAAGAAAATGCCGGGCTCCATTTTTTACTCAAAATACATACGGATATAAGCGATGAAGCTTTTATGGAGGCTGCTGCCAAAAAAGGAATACGAGTATCCTTTCTGTCCCATTATTTCCAAAAAAGCGAAAATGCCAAGAGACATATTTTGGTTATTAATTATTCCGGAATAGAAACAGAAAAGATAGAGGAATCCATAAAACGGCTGGCGGAAATCATTAGCTGATATATCCCTTTATTATCATTGCTTCATAAGGTCTTAAATATTCCTTGTTAAAATCTTCATAATTCATAATTAAAATATCTTCTTTTTTTATATTTCTAATACATTTCACGTTTTGATCTGTAAAATTACAATAAACATTTATTTTTTTTTCATAAAATACCCGCTTATATGCAAAAATCTCCTTACTATCAGGAAAAAGTAATTCAAACCTTCCATTCAATAGAACTTCGTTTTCATGTCTTAGCTGAATCAATCTTTTATAATAAGAAAACACAGAATTCGGATCCGATACCTGATTTTCAGCATTAATCTCCTTATAATTACTATTCAGCATAATCCAGGGATTTCCTTCTGTAAAGCCTGCATTTTGACTACTATCCCATTGCATGGGAGTTCTGGCATTATCCCGGCTTTTTGCCCATAATGATTGTATAATGTGGTCTTTATTATAACCTTTTTCCAAACGTTCCTTAAACATATTAAGTGTCTCAATATCACGATACTGATCGATTGAAAATTTTACATTTGTCATTCCCAATTCTTCGCCCTGATAAATATAAGGTGTCCCCTGCATACCATGCAACAGGGTTGCCAGCATCTTAGCTGACTCCACTCGATAATCAGTATCATTGCCAAAACGTGAAACAGCTCTTGGCAGATCATGATTATTCCAAAACAAACTATTCCACCCTGTATCATAAAGTGCATGCTGCCATTTTTCAAAGACATGCTTTAACTTTACAAAATTCATAGGAAATAAATCCCATTTATCCTTACCCTCCTGTTGATCCAGCCCGATATGTTCAAATTGAAAAACCATAGAGAATTCACTTCCGTCAGGATTACTAAATATTCTTGACAGCTCCGGAGTAGCTCCCCATGCTTCACCAACAGTAATAAGATCTTTATTTCCAAAGGTCTTTTGATTTAACTCCCGTAAATAAATATGCAGTTTGGGACCGTTATTAGTAATTTTTAAATCCGGTTCCTTGGCTATCTGATCAATTACGTCTAACCGAAACCCGCCAACCCCCTTCTTTATCCACCAATTGATCATATCATAAAGTTCCTGTCGTAATTTCGGATTCTCCCAATTCAAGTCCGGTTGCTTTTTTGAAAACTGATGAAAATAATATTGTTTAAGTCCGGGAACCCATTCCCATGCAGAACCTCCAAATACAGATTTTAAATCATTAGGCGGAGCATCCTCTCCTCCGTCACGCCATACATAATAATCATGATAGGAATTATTTATGCTTCTTTGTGCTTCCATAAACCACGCATGTTCATCAGAAGTATGATTTAAAACCAAATCCATTATAATACGGATATTTTTTTTACCGGCTTCTGTTATTAAATCTTCCATATCCTCCATGGTTCCGAACATGGGATCTATGTTCTTATAATCTGAAATATCATATCCGTTATCATCCTGTGGAGAAGCATATACAGGTGACAGCCATATGGCATCTATTCCTAAGTGAGCAAGATAATCCAGCCTTTTTATAATTCCTCTTAAATCTCCTATCCCATCCCCATTGCTGTCCTGAAAGCTCCTTGGATATATCTGATAAATCACTGCCTTTTTCCACCACTTTGATTTCATTTTCATTTTATCCCCTTTATATTTCAATATATACGAATGTCCAAATGCATAGCTCTTTAACTGTAAAGCATACAAATCTACCTTTATCAGTAATTTGATATGTATAATCCAACACCTGGATTTTAGTGCTATCCTCATCCGGACTGGCATAATAGATACCTTTAATTTTTTGATCGACATGTACGCAAAACTCAATATTATGCTGCGGAATCGGTTTATCCTTACCTTTATTCCAGTAATCATCTTTACATCCGCATAGATTAATTAAACTGATGGTTTTAAAATTATCATTTTCTCGAATGGTCAGCCAGATTTTATCTGCTTCCCCATAACAGCTCCATTTTGAAAAGCCGCATTGGTACTCGTAATTATCCCAGCCTATATGTGTCATGGAAACATCCGTCATACGGTCATCATAAAATAAATTCATGAAACGTATCATAAAATCATAATAAGAGCGGATACTTTTTATCTGAACAGGCAGCAATGTACTATAATCTCCATAGTAACCCTGTGTAAGAACTCCGTTTTCCTCTCCCAATAACAAATGATATCCTCCATTTGTGACGATTACTGCTGTAAGCAAAAGCATTGCATAACCTGCACTTTTTATGTCTTCTAAGCGAAAAGGAGATAGGTAGGCAGCCAGAATAACCGTTTTTTCTTTACTGCATGCGCTCTTTGCTTCCCTTATAATCTGTTTAATATGAAAATACCTCTCATAAGGTTTCCAAACCTCTATATATATGGCATCCTGTTTTGTATCAGCGACCGGAAGAACCGGCCAGTTTCCTACATTATTGAACACAATATAGTTATCCGGATCCACCTCATTTAAACTATTTTTAACATCATTAATTAAATCGCCAAATTCTTCTTCCAATTTTATTTTTCTAATTTCTCCGTTATTATGAGAATAGGCTGTTTTAGGAAATCCGTAGGTATCCATATGAATGCCTTTAAAGCCTATATCTTTTACAGCCTTTTTGTATTGCTCAATAATATGATCATGCCATGGGCAGTCCTTTGCAATATTCATGATATAAAACTTGTCAATAAATCTTAAAACCTCGTTAGTCCCCGTATAAAGACCCCAATCCCTGTGAGCTTCAAAAAATTCCTTTGAAGCCGCATAAACAGCTCCATAAGCCATCGGCAGCATTCCTGCCGAAAGAGCTTTTTGTATTTTACTTTTTACCGTATTTATCGAAATATCCTTGCCCATCATATCCTGATAATTTTCCGTTGGAGAGACGAAATTATCATGGCGATAAGACCAGTCATAAAATTGTACCATGTTAATATGTAATTTTCGCATGAAGCTAATATCTTCGTCACTTACACCATCTTTCATGGTAAAATCACTTAAGAAACCATATCGTAAAGACAATTTCCGTAAAGCTACCACATCAAAAGCCGTAGATATTGTAAAATAATTTTTTTCTTCCCAAATTTCTGCTTCTACACCAAATCCCTTGTAAACTTCCGTAAAACTTTATATCCGTTTTTAAAAAATACTACGGCGTAACACCCTCAAATTATATAACGAAGATAAATTCCAATGTGTCAGTACACTAGTACAGCTCCTGAAGCTCCGAATGATCCGTAAAATTACGACAAACCATTATGGATTTCTATCCGTCTCTATCAGTACCTGTATTTCAGATGGTATTATCATTATCCCATCTTCCGCTTTTTCAAAAGTACCTCCGGTAATATTCTTTATATCATAGATCTTATGCAGAACTATTTCAGGCCGCTTTTCCGGATCAGATATCGTAATATGGATAAAATTGTTATTTTTTTGAGCCGACACCCTTAGTACTTCTTCTCCATCCTGATTAGGTATACTGGTCTTAGCAATGGCATTCTCCTGTAATTCATAAAGATGCAGGGTTACATGGTCCGCATAATCATAGTCCGGTAGCTTTGTGTTATTTCCCATAGCCAGCAATGTATTTTCTCTCACGAACAATGGCAGGGAAAAATAATCGTACTTCTCTTTATACCATTTACCGCCTTCCCGCAGCTCATTGCTAAGCAGATGTGTCCAGCTGCCTTCCGGAAGATAGAACTCTGCGACTCCGTCTTCCTGAAATACCGGTGCTACCAAAAGAGCTTCTCCGAACATATACTGCATATCCAGCTCTCTGACTCCGGGGTCCTTTTGAAATTCCAATACCATAGGTCTGATAACCGGTATCCCTTCCTTATGGGATATAACAGACATCTGATATATATATGGCATCAGTCTGCACTTTAGTTGTACAAAATACCGCAGCACATCGCAGGATTCCTCATCAAACAGCCACGGAACCCGGTAGCTTACGGACCCATGCAGGCGGCTGTGGGTTGAAAGCATACCGAACTGCACCCACCTTTTATATAAATCAGGAGTGGCTGTCTGCTCAAATCCGGAAATATCGTGGCTCCAGAACGAAAATCCCGATAAGGCAAAGCTTAAGCCTCCCCGCAGGGTTTCCGCCATGGATGAATAATTGGCGGTACAATCTCCTCCCCAATGGACCGGAAACTGCTGGCTTCCTACCGTGGCGCTTCTGGCAAAGACCACTGCTTCCTTTTCCCCCTTTACCTGCTTTAATAGCGTGAATACGGAGCGGTTATATAAAAATGTATAATAGTTGTGCATGGAGACCGGATCGGAGCCATCAAAATAAGTGACATCTATTGGAATTCTTTCACCGAAATCCGTTTTAAAGCAATCCACTCCTGCTTCCAGCAATTTTCTCAGTTTAGATAAATACCATTTTTCAGCGTCCGGATTAGTGAAGTCAACTATTGCCATTCCCGGCTGCCAATTATCGGTCTGCTTAATTCCTTTTCCGTCCGCCCGCTTTAAGAAATATCCGTTTTCCATACCTTCCTTAAACAGCCTGGTCCCCTGGGCAATATAGGGGTTTATCCAAACACATATCTGCAGTCCTTTTTCTTCTTTATAGCGTTTCAGCATTGCCTTAACATCCGGAAAAGCGTCCTTATCCCACTCGAAATCACATAACTGTAATTCCTTCATCCAAAAGCAATCGAAATGAAAGACCCGCAAGGGAATATCACGCTCCGCCATTCCGTCAATAAAGGAGGCTGTCGTTTCTTCCGTATAATCAGTCGTAAAAGAGGTCGTCAGCCACAGGCCGTAGCTCCAGGCCGGAGGTAAGGCCGGCTTCCCCGACATATCCGTATAATGCCTTAGTACATCCTTCAAATCGGGTCCATAAATAAAATGATACCGAAGTTCTTCACCGGCAACGGAAAATCCCACATTAGAAACCTTTTCACTGGCAACCTCAAAGGAGACCGGAGTTGTATGATCTGCCAAAATGCCATAGCCCCCGCTTGTTACATAAAACGGTATACTTTTATAGGCCATCTGTGACGATGTTCCGCCGTCTTCATTCCAGCACTCCACGACCTGCCCATTTTTAACAAAAGCTGTAAATCTTTCTCCAAATCCATATACTCTTTCCCCGGGTTTTAACGATAGTTCCGTCAGCATATACGGCTCATAATTATCCGACAGATAATTATATTCCGGTAGCATGGTACTCGGCTTATAGTTCCAACGCATATAACCTAAATTCCGGAACCCGCAGGAGGTAATTATCCTTCCCTTTTCTTTGAAGCAATAATCTCCTGTTTTCCGATCTATATGTACAGATATACTTCCTGTCTTCATAACCGCATCTTCATCTGTTATTGTCACTTCAAAGGGAACCGTTTCCCGCTTTAATAGAAATCTGGCACTCCTATCCTCATATCCTTCGTAATGTCTTGCAGTAACCAATATATTATTATACGCATACGCCATAAATTCCACGGTTATGGTAGCTATATTTACGGCATCCGCCCTTCCCTTCATTACATGCTCCGCTGCAACCATCCGCATACCGTGTTCTGTTTTTTCCACATAAACCGCCTGTGAAGCATAAGAAGCCTTTACCCTTTCACTCCTAAGCCAATAACCTTCCGTAAATTTCATAAATGCCTCCTTAAAAAACTTTTTCAGATAAAGAATATATTTTTACGGCTCAATTCTTACTGCCGCATAAAATCCTCTGTTCCTTTCATCAACAACCGCATCTGCAGAAATTTCTATTTCAGCCTTCTGCCTGATATCACGGCTGGAGGCACCTATCAGTAACGTAACCATGCCTTTTTCTACGACCCATTCCATCTCATTATTTAAAAAAGCCATTTGTGAAGCTTTCATGCGGAATATAACCTTCCTGCTTTCCTTCTTTTTTATAAATACCCTTGCAAACCCACCAAGCTCCATAGTTGGGCGTACCATAGATGCAATGTTATCACTAAAATACAGCTGCACCACTTCTTCTCCGTCCCTTTCCCCAACATTGCGGATGCAAACACTCACTTCAATTTCCCCGTCCGGGTCCACCCTGTTTTTCTCTACCCGAATATCCGAATAGGTAAATTCAGTATAAGACAGCCCATGACCGAAATAATATAACGGAAATGCCGTATCATTGATATAGCCGTTCTTATTCCGAATCATTCCCGTATGACCCGCCGCAACATAACCGCTTCCTCTCGGAAGACTATAATATACCGGCAGCTGACCTGCATTTCTGGCAGCCGTTACCGGCAGCCGTCCTGATGGATTGTATTCACCAAACAGTGTCTTCACCAATGCCTGACTTCCCATTTCGCCGGGCTGCCACACTTCCATAACCGCATCGAAATGAGAAGATACATACGCATTAGACATCGCTCTTCCATCGAAATGCAATACCACAGTTTTCTTATGCAGCTCATATATCCTCCTGGCAAAAAGCTCCTGTTCCCCGGGTAAATCAATATCAGTGGAATCCACCCCTTCTCCAACCGTAGAGGTAATTCCCCATCCGTTCTTTCCTCCCAAAGTAAGAATGATAATATCTGCTTCCGTTGCTATATTCAGGGCTTCCTGCAAACCACCCAGGTCCGTACCCGCACAATTAATACCCTTCGCATATTTCACCTGACATTTTGGCAGATAATCCTGCAGCGCCCTATATAAGGTTTTTGAAGCAGGAAATTCTTTTTGTATTCTCTTTTCGACTCTTGGAGAGGCCTCTCTTACCTGTCCTGCATATCTTTGCTCTATATCATAAATAATAAGCCCTGATTCTTCAAACTCCTGCCCGTCTTCTTCTCTTGCCATGGTCATATCTAACACCGCCGGATAAGAAAAGGTACCGAACATGCTCCTTAAGCTGTCTCCATGAGGTCCTATTACGGCAATTTTTTTTATATCTTTAGTTAAAGGCAGAATTCCATTGTTATTTTTTAACAGGGTAAAGCTTTCTTTTGCCATTTTTTCATTTAGCTTATTTGTCTCTTCCAAATGCAGGACACTTTTCAATTTATGGATTTCCGGATACGGGTGTTCAAACAGACCTAATTCAAATTTAGCCTTCAGAACTCTTCGAACTGCCTGATTAACTGTCTCAATATTTAATCTGCCCTTTTCTATCTCCTCCCGCATTCTGTAAGAAAATCCCTTCGGTCTTGGATACTCCACATCCAAACCGGCTTCCATCGCTCTTATCCCTGCATCCTCAAAGGTATCGGCAACCTGAAACGGATCGACCATCCTGTCAACGGACAGATAATCCGATACCACAAAGCCGGTAAAGCCCATTTTATCCCTTAATATTTCCGTCAGGAGCTTTTTTGAGCCCACAACCGGCTCTCCATTTAAACTGCAATACGAATTCATAACACTTCCAAGACCGCTTTCGGTTATGGTACACTGGAATGGTTTACAGTGTATCTCCAGTAAATCCCTTTCAGAAATTAAATTTCTTCCCATATTCAAACCGCCTTCGGTAATCCCGTGCCCTACATAATGCTTAGCGGTCGCTATAATTCCGTTTCTTAGATCGTCTGTCTGAATTCCTTTTACAAAAGCACTTGCCATAGCCGCCGTCAATGTCGGATCTTCTCCGTATGTTTCCGTAATCCTTCCCCATCTGGGATCCCTTGCAATATCAACAACAGGTGACAGTGCCTGGCGGAAGCCTGCATAAAACATCTGTTTTCTTATTATTTCCGCCATTTCACCGATAATATCCGGGTCAAATGTAGATGCCTGTGCAATGGCACTGGGGAATACATTGGCTTCCGTAAACTGGGCTCCCGCACATGCTTCACAATGTATTAACGCCGGTATTCCCAAAGGAGTTTCTTCAACAAGAAATTTCTGGAGCCTATGCACGTATTCCGCAATCGCTTCCACATTATCCGAAACGGTAAATGCACCTACGTTTCCTATTCCATTTGGTACATATTCCTTAAAATCCGGTATGTCCGGTGTAATCGTTACCAAACAGGTAATCTGGTCGATTTTTTGTTCAAAGGACATTCTATTTATCAGATCATCAATTCTATCTTCAATTGGTAAGTCAGCATTTTTATATTTATACATAAATCCTTTTCTCTTTCTTATGGTCTTTTTGCGCCCGGCATAGCCAGGCGCATTTCGGATTATTCCATATATTCACTTACATTATCAATTGTCACAATTTTAAAAGGAATAAGTACATCTTCTATTTCTGATGGATCCGCACCATTTTTTAACTGCTCAAATATGTCAGCGCCGGCTTCAGCCTGTGCTTTTGCATCCTGTAATGCCGTCATCGCCATTTCATTGTTTTTTATTGACTGTAGAGCGTCATCGCTTCCATCCACTCCCAATACCAATATGGAGCCGTCAAGACGATTGGCAGATTTTAATGCCTCCACTACCCCAAGAGCCGCATCATCATTTTGGCACACGATTGCATCGAATTTATCATAGGATAACAGGCAGTCCTCCGCAGTGCTCATACCTTGATCCTTTGAATTTTGCACATTGTATTCATCTAAAACTGTAACATCACTTCTTGCTGAAAGTGCGTCTTCCAATCCATGCTTTCTGTCAATATACTGCTGGTCATTAGGTTCTCCGGTAAAATAAAGAATCTTTGCCTTTTCCGGCAGCGCATCGCACAGATATTCTCCCTGGGCTCTTCCCGCATCGTAATTTGGTGATCCTACATAAATATAGCCTTCGTAATCATCGGCCCTGAACACAGAGGTCAGAAATGATACGTATGGTATGCCTGCTGTCTTGGCTGCTTCCAGTGCCGGCACCGATCCATCCAGATCATTACTGATAGCTGATACTACGTTTGCATTTTGTACAATAAAATCATCAATCTGGCCATTCTGGACATTGGTGTCCCCGCCGGCATCCGTTACCATAATTTTGATTCCTTTTTCTTCGGTAGCTTCCTTCAGGTAGGTTCTGAATTTTGCACAATAATTATAAGTATCACTGTTATTGGCAAATCCTACCAAATATTCTCCGCCGCTATCCTGCGTATTCCCGGCTGCCGCTTCCTCCGCAGCTCCGTCTTTACTCCCGGAACCACAACCCGTCAAAAACGCGGATAATATAGTTGCTGTTAAAAAAATACTAAATATCTTCTTTCTCATTTTATTCTCCTTTAGTGCTTTCTACACATTTGTTTTTTTATATTAAAGCATGCTTCCCTGTTATTCCCCGCATACTATAATATCTGCCTTATCTGCTCTTCTTGTTTTCCTTCGACATTATATCTACAATAACTGCTCCGGCAATCAGGAAGCCTTTTACAATCAGCTGATACTGCGTTGATACATGCAGTAAATTCAAAATATTATTAATCAGTCCTACTATTATGGACCCAATAAGCGCACCTGTTACTGTTCCTATCCCTCCGAGAAAGCTTGTTCCTCCGACAATAACAGCAGTGATAGCGTCGAATTCATAGCCGTCTCCCACCGATGGCATTCCTGCCAGCAGCCTCGCCATTAATACCACTCCCGCAAGCCCTGTTAACGCTCCGCTTAAGGTGAAAATAATTCTCTTGGTACGGCCGGTATTAATACCGGATGCAATAGCTGCCTTTTCGCTGCCTCCAATGGCATAAATGTAAGTACCGAACTGGGTTTTTTTCATAATTACCGCTATCAGGCCAACTATAAGAAACATAATAATAACAGGAACCGGAATCCATAAAATACTGCCCTGTCCTAACCATCTGATTTTTTCTACCCCACCAACACTTTGACCGTTGGTATAAAGCTGAACAATGCCTTTTAATACATATGTCATAGCCAATGTGGCAATGAATGGCTGCAGCTTAAAATAAGTAATCAGGAAACCGTTCACCCAGCCGCAAACGATACCCACACCGATACCAACCGCAGCAGCTAAAAGAATATTACCCGTTCCTGCCAATACCCCGGCGGCAAAGCACATGGAGGTTGTACATAACAGTCCGGCAGACAGGTCAATCATTCCTGATACGATAAGCATCGTTTCGCCGCAGGCGATAATCGTCACAACAGAAATCTGCTTTAAAATATTAATAAGATTCTGCGGTTTTAAAAAATTTTGATTTATAATTGCTGATGCAACAAATAAAATGATAAGAATCAGGACAATTCCATATTTCCTATACATTTCACCGG
>CAMJWQ010000057.1 GCA_946409475.1 uncultured Lachnospiraceae bacterium | reverse complement strand
CCCCCCCCCAACGCGCCCCCCCCCTCAAGAATGAGGGGGGGGCAGGGGAGTTGAGAGTGCCGGAGACACTTTGTTCTTTCCTAAAACCTACTTGTGTAAATTAAAATTGCGTAATAATATAATAGAAATGACATTATGAAGCAGGAAGACCTGTTTCTGATGATAGAAAAGGAGGAAAGAAGATGAGAAAAAAAATTGCCGCAGTGATGGTCATTGTTTTATGTATGGGCATGCTGTCCGCATGTGCCAAAAAAAGTGAAGATGTCGTTTATATTTACAATTGGACGGAGTACATACCTCAGGAAGTTTATGATTTATTTGAAGAGGAAACAGGTATCCGTGTCGTGGAAAGCACATTCTCTTCCAATGAAGAAATGCTTGCCAAATTACAGGCCGGCGGAAATTCCCAATATGATCTGGTGATTGCCAGTAATTATGTCATCAATGCGATGTTAAATGAAAAAATGATTCAAAAGATTGATAAAGCAAATATTAAGAATATCAGTAATATTAACCCTTCCGTTATGGGAATGGAATTTGACCCGAATAATGATTACAGCATACCTTATATGTCTACCATGACGGTTATCGCCGTGAACCGGGAAAAATGTGAAGAGCTCGGGGTCACCATTAACAGCTTTAATGATTTGTTAAACCCCGCATTAGAGAATAATATGGTAGTGGTTGATGACTGCAGGGAAGTAGTGGGGGTAGCCTTAAAGGCACAGGGACAGGATGCCAATACAACGGATCAAACGGTTATAGAGGGTGCTCTGCCCTGGCTATTGGAATTAAAGGGCAACATCAAGGCCTATGACAGTGACAGTCCGAAAACCTTATTGGCTTCCAATGAAGTAGCCGTCGGACTTGTATATAACATTGATGCCGGCCAGGCTATTGAACAAAACGACCAAATTGATGTAATATATACAGAAGAACCCTGTGAGCTGTCTGTTGATAACTTTGTGGTTACGGCCAATGCCGAAAACAAGGAAAATGCTGAAAGATTTATTGATTTTGTTCACCGCCCGGATGTATATAAAATGATTCTGGATGAGTTTCCCGGGGTTTGTATTAATGATGCGGCATTGGATTTATTGGATGACAGCTATTTTGATAATGCCGGAAGCAATGTGGACGGCTCAGAATTAGATCGGGCTCATTTGATAGGCGATGTGGGTGATGCGGCAGAGTATTATGATGATGTTTTTACAAAGATGAAAACGAATTAAATAAATAAAATGATGAGTACAAACAGGAGGTTTTCCATGAAAAAATTGGAGATTATTACCAGACCTGAGAAACTGGACGTAGTAAAAAAAATACTGGCGAAAAACGAATATTCGGGAATGACCGTAACGGCGGCTATGGGCTGCGGCCATCAAAGAGGCAACATAAAGGATTTTGAACAACTGAACCTGGATATGAATCTGTTACCTAAAATACATATCATGACAGTTGTATGGGATGAGGATGCGGAAGAAATTATATGCGAATTACAGCAGCAGCTGACCACGGGAAATGTAGGTGACGGTAAAATTTTCGTATCCGCCATAGATGATGTGGTTCGAATCCGAACAGGTGAGCGGGGAGAAAAGACTTTATAGGAACCGGAGGTGCTGCTTATGGCAAAAATGCAGGATAAGGTGATGATCAGGCTTAGGGATGTTGATAAATGTTACGGTACAAATAAAGTGGTGAAAAGCCTGAATTTGGACATTAGGGAGGGAGAGTTCTTAACTCTCCTCGGACCCTCCGGCTGCGGAAAGACGACGACCCTTCGTATGATAGCGGGTTTTGAAGAAGTGACGGAGGGACAGATCTTTCTGGAGGGAGAAAATGTAGAGGATAAAAAGCCGAATCAAAGAGATGTAAATACCGTATTTCAAAATTATGCTCTTTTCCCCCACATGAATGTGGAGGATAATATAGCCTTTGGCCTTGTGGAAAAAAAGGTTAAAAAACCCGAAATAAAAAGACGGGTCGGAGAAATGCTTAAGATGGTACAGCTGGAAGGAATGGAAAAAAGACTCCCGGCACAGATGTCAGGCGGGCAAAAACAAAGGGTAGCCATAGCAAGGGCTCTGATTAACAGGCCCAAGGTTCTTTTACTGGATGAGCCTCTTGGTGCTTTGGATTTGAAATTAAGAAAGCAAATGCAGTTTGAGCTGAAGCATCTGCAAAAGAAGCTGGGTATTACTTTTATTTATGTTACCCATGACCAGGAAGAGGCTCTTACCATGAGTGACCGGATTGCGGTCATGAATCAGGGGATTTTAGAACAAATAGGAGCTCCTGAAGAAATATATAACAGACCCGCTACTAAATTTGTGGCAGATTTTATTGGTGAGACCAATATTTTTGAGGCTTATGTGGAGGAGGTCATGGACGGCAGAATAGGCATTTCCTTAGAGGCGGGGACTGCAGCGGTGAAAGCCGCAGGCTTCCATAAAGAAGAAATGGTATATATCTGTGTCCGGCCTGAGAATCTTAAGATATCCGCAGAACCGGTTATTGATTTTAATATCCGGGGGAAAGTGAAGGAGCACGTTTTTATCGGCTCCGTTAATAAAACCATCGTAGAGCTGGTAAACGGCCAGGAGCTTAAAATAACAACCCAGCCGGATGTGGAGCTATTATCTATGGGCAGTGAGGTAAACCTTTTCTGGAATGAAGGAAAAGGAATCCTGCTTCATACAAAAGAAGAGCAGATATATAACTTAATAGAAAATACCGTAAAGATTGAGGGTGGCGGGGATGATTAAAAAATTGGGGAAAAAGCTTCCGACCATTGTCATGATAGGACCGACATTTTTTTGGCTGATTCTTTTTGTACTAATACCGTTATGCTATGTAATCGGTATCAGCTTTTTAACAAAAAATGCTTACGGCGGTGTCGATGGCATCCTTTCACTGCAAAGCTATAAGGACCTGTTTCAAAGCGAGTATCTTAAAATATTCACAGGCTCTCTATGGCTGTCGCTGCAAACGACCATATTGTGTCTTATTATTGGATATCCCTTTGCTTATCTGATTGCAAAGGCTCCTGCAAACAGAAAGAAATATATGGTATTAATGATTATGCTTCCCTTTTGGATAAATTCCATTATACGTATTTATGGCTGGAATACCCTGCTTAGAACGGAAGGAGTCATTAATCATTTACTGATTGCCCTGGGGATTATATCGAAGCCTCTGGAAATGTTATATACGGACGGAGCCGTTCTTCTGGGAATGGTATATGATTTATTACCTTTTACAATTTTGCCCTTATATACGTCCATAGAAAAAATAGATACGTCTCTGTTAGAGGCTGCAAGGGACCTGGGAGCCACAAAAAGAAGTACTTTCATGAAGATTATTTTACCACTTACCATGCCGGGGATTTTTGCGGGCTCCATACAGACCTTCATACCGTCCTTAGGGTTATTCTATATCTCTGAAATGATGGGAGGCGGTAAAACCATGTATATTGGCAATTTGATAAAAAACCAGTTTTTATCTGCCAGAAACTGGCCTTTAGGTGCCGCTTTATCGATTATACTAATTATTATTACTTTGATTTTAATGAAATTATATACCAGGGTAGGAAGCCTGGAAGACATGGCGTAAGGAGGAAAGAGGATGAAATTAAAAAGAAAATTAAAAGAATACAAACCGATTTCCGTATTATATCCCTGTCTGGTTTATTTGTTTTTATATGTGCCGATTTTAGTTGTCATTGTTTTTTCCTTCAACACTTCCAGGATGAATATAGTATTTGAAGGCTTTACAGTGGAATGGTATTTTAAAATGTTTGAGAACCGGCAGCTGATGGATGCTTTCAGGAATACCCTGCTTGTGGCTTTTTTTTCAACGGTGATATCGGTGATAATGGGTACGCTGTGCGCAGTTGGTCTGTATAAATTGGAAAGTAAAATAAAAAATATCATCAGCAGCTCCTTATACATACCCATAGTAATTCCTGAAATTGTTTTTGGAATTGCATTACTTGTATTTTTTTCATCCGTTCATTTACCGACCAGTATGCTTACACTTATTATTTCACATATTACTTTTTCACTGCCCTTTGTTGTGATTACGGTTCGTTCCAGGATTGCAGGCTTCGATCCTTCCATATTGGAAGCGGCCAGAGATTTAGGGGCAGGTGAGTTTCGAACATTTATGCGGGTGACGCTTCCCATGATTATGCCCGGTGTGATATCCGGCGGGATGCTTGCGCTAACGCTCTCCTTAGATGATGTTGTAATCAGTTTCTTTATGGCGGGTACGGAAAGTACGACTCTGCCATTAAAAATTCTCGGTATGGTCAGAAAAGGCGTGTCTCCTGATGTAAATGCGCTTTCTACACTGATGATTTTGGGCACCATTGCAATTATGCTATTTTCACAAATGATTCAGGGAAAGATAGAAAAAAGCAGGGAGGCGCATAGCGGGGTCGAATAAACCTCATAAGACAGAAGAATGTAACCGATGTATAACATAGAGGAAGAAATCAGGCACGACGGCCGGGAGTATTTGATTTTATCCATATGTTAACGAGAGAACGAAACAAACCAAACAGGAGGATTTTATGAGATTATTAGTAATTGGAGCAGGCGGAGTAGGACAGTCTGTAGCTATGTTAATAAAAAAAGGAGAAAAGAACAGTGGAAACTGGTTGGACCTTTTGGTACTGGCTGATAACAACCATGATCGGGCAAAGGAAGTTGCCGATCTTGCCGCAGATCCAAGATTTATTCCGGAGAGATTAGATGCAGGGGATAAAGCTGCCATTAAAGCACTAATAAAAAAACATAATATAACATTTGTTTTAAATGTAGTTGCACCAAGCTATAATGAAACCATTTTTGATGCGGCTTATGAAGTGGGAGTCGGATATATGGACTGTGCCATGACATTATCCCACAGACACCCGGAAAAACCTTATGAGCTTACACATATTAAATTGGGTGATTATCAATTTGAACAGCATGAGAAATGGAAAAAGAAGGGAATTATGGCCCTTGTCGGCTCGGGAGTGGAGCCGGGTATTTCCGATGTGTTTGCCCGGTATGCCCAAAAGCACTTATTTGATGAAATATATGAAGTAAATGTCAGAGACGGAGATAATTATGTAATCCCGGGTAAGGAAGTATCCTTTGGGTTTTCGATTTGGACAACAATAGAGGAGTGCCTGAATCCACCTCTTATTTGGGAAAAGGAGAAGGGCTGGTTTACCACGGGATGCTTTTCGGAGCCGGAGGAATTTTTCTTCCCCGGCGGCATCGGAAGAGTGGAAGTAGTAAATGTGGAGCATGAAGAAGTGGCTCTGGTACCCAGATACATAGATTGCAACCGGGTAACCTTTAAATACGGTATATCCAAGGAGTTTCGTACCATGTTAAAGAATCTGGAGGCCTTAGGGATGGATAAGGCGGATCAGAAAATAAAAATAGGTTCTTCGGAAATAACACCGAGGGATTTCCTTAGCATCGTTGCGCCTTCCCCTTTGGAGACCGCCAGTATCATGGTAGGGAAAGGCTGTGCCGGTACCTGGGTTACCGGTAAAAAAGACGGGTTATTCCGTTCCGTTTATATTTACCAGATTGCAGATAATCAGGAATGCATCGGAAAATACGGTACGTCCTCCGTAGTGGCACAGACAGCGGTTGGCCCTGTGGTCATGCTGGATTTAATAGCAAACGGTATCTGGAAGCAGACGGGGGTTTTAGGACCGGAAGCCTTTGATCCGGATCCTTTTGTCTTAAAAATGAAGGATTATGGTTTTCCTGCGGCTATTTATGAAAAGGATTCCGAATATGATGAGCAATACCAGAGAGACAGTATATTTACGGAAATGTTTTCCGGTAAATAAAATGGTAAAAGCAGACGGAAGTTCATAAGGTGATAAGCGAAAAGGTTAGAAAGCAGTGATCCCTGTGGGGAAGATAATAAATAAATAGAAGTTGCAGAGAGGAGCGGTTCCATGGATATTAAGAAAAATTATATCAACGGGGAATGGAAGCTTTCCGTTACAGGCAGAACGAGAGATATTATCTGCCCGTCCAACGGTGAAGTGATTGCCGTAACAACGGAAAGTAATGAGGAGGATGCAAAAGCAGCGATTAAAGCGGCTAAGGAGGCTTTTTACGGTACGGGTGAATGGAGAAGAATGCCCGGTGTCGACAGAGCGGAGTATTTATTTGAAATAGCCAGGGAGATAAAAGCCAATGCGGACGAACTGGCGAGAACGGATACCCTGGATAACGGGAAACCTCTCAGGGAAGCCGAAGGAGATGTGGCGGATGCCGCAGCCTGCTTTACTTATTATGCAGGGCTCATAACCAAGCCCCAGGGCGGTGTATATGATGTCAATAACGGATTCGGCCCCATGCATTCCTATTGCATGCATGAACCCGTTGGTGTCTGCGCACAGATTACGCCCTGGAATTATCCTCTGCTAATGTCTGTGTGGAAGCTGGCACCTGCCCTGGCAGCAGGAAACTGCGTGGTGTTTAAACCCAGTGAGAATGCTCCTCTGTCCACTATAAAGCTATTTGAAATATTTGAAAAAGTCGGACTTCCCAAAGGCAGTGCGAATCTGGTGCTGGGAAACGGGCCGGAGGTAGGCGCGGTATTTGCGGAAAGTGATGACGTAGATATGATCACATTTACGGGAAGTACCAAAACCGGCCGGTCCATTGCCAGGGCCGCTGCCGGTAATCTAAAAAAAGTCGGTCTGGAACTGGGAGGGAAATCTCCTAATATTGTTTTTGCCGACTGTGATTTTGAAGGAGCTGTCGAATGGGCTATGATCGGTATCTTTTTCAATGCCGGCCAGGTCTGCTCCGCAGGCTCCAGACTGATTATTGAAGAAAGCATCAGGGATAAATTTGTGAAACGGCTGGCCGAACGGGCCAATGCCATTACCATTGGACCCGGACTGGAGAATCCTGACATGGGGGCCATTATCACAGAGGCCCAGATGAATAAAATACTTTCTTACATAGAATCCGGAAAACAGGAGGGTGCCACATTAGTATGCGGTGGTGAGAGATATACGGAAGGCGGGTGCGAAAAAGGCTTCTTTATCAGACCTACTGTCTTCGATAACTGCAGGCCGGATATGAAGATCGTAAGAGAAGAAATTTTTGGTCCCGTACTTACGGTACAGACCTTTAAAACGGAAGAAGAAGCCATAGCCATAGCCAATGATACACCTTACGGATTGGCGGGAACGGTCTGCACAAAAGACGGCGCAAGAGCTCTCCGTGTGATGAAGGAGATCCGTGCCGGCATTATGTGGATTAACTGCTGCCAGCCGACCTTCAGCGAAGCACCCTGGGGCGGGTACAGGATGAGCGGCATCGGCAGGGAGCTTGGTGTCCATGGCCTGGAGGAATACCAGGAAGTAAAACAGGTTAATATTGCTTTGGAAACAGGACCCATTGGCTGGTTCGCAAATTAAGGATAATATCATTTTACCTAAATGAAAAAAATCATAAGAGATATTGCCGTATAAACAGCATAGTCTCTTATGATTTTTTTATTTCAGGAAAGTGCGTCCTATGAAATAAAGCCCTCCGGGGGGATGCACACGAATGCATAAGGAAGATGTCCCTGCGTGACTGCATTCGGCGCCCAAAGTGTCTTCTCCTTCATGAATGAGGGGCAGGGAAGTTGGAAGTGTCGAAGACACTGTTATCATTGAATTTCCAATGATGGAAACAGGTTCATAAGGAATCCTGTGTAGCTATGGTGATAGGAACTTCTATATAATCGGAAGCCGGTTTCTGTTTTTTTATTAAGTAGTCAAAAAGTATCTTTACTAATTGATATCCCTGAAATTCGGGACTTTGGCCAAGAGCAAAGTCTACCGTCCCATTTTTTAAGAGCATGAGAGTATCCGGTATCAGGTCATGGCAGATAATGGCGATATTATTGGTTTTATTTAATATGTTTAGTGCATCACCGACGCCGGCCACCCCGCCGCCGGTAATATAGATACCTTTTAAATTTGAATTGCGGTTTAAATATTCCAAAGTTATTTTAAATGCTTCATCCTTTCTGTCCTGATTCTCCTGAATATCAAGGACTGTGATAGGATATTTTTTATCCTTGATTTTATCAAGAAATCCCTGCAGCCTGTCTTTGTGGCAGGACAAATTATAAGAACTGATGATAATGCCGACCTCTCCGCCCTGAGGCAACAGCTTTTGCATCAGGCCGGCAACAGTCCGTCCGCCCTTTTTGTGATCCTGGCCTATAAAGCAGAAATCATTTGTTCCGTCCAGGCGGGAGTTAAAGGTGATGACTGCAATACCGTTATCGACCAGCCGGTTTATTTTGTTGCGTACTCTATCGTCATCAATGGGAAAAACAGCAATTCCTGATACATTATCTTTTTCTAATTCGTTTAAAATACTTATCTGCTCGGCAGGCTCTAATGAAATCGGCATTTTTATACATACATCTATGCCGAAAATTTTATATTCGGCTTGCGCATTTTTTATTCCCTGAAGCATTTCCTGAATAAACGGATTGTATTCAGGAGTTAAAATAATGCCTATTTTAATGGGATCCTTGCTTTGCACAAGGGCCTTGCCAATAAAATTTGGCTGGTAATTTAATCCTTTTGCAATCTCCAGAACCCTTTTTTTTGTTTCTTCCTTTACCCCGGGGCGGTCATTTAAAGCCTTATCTACCGTACCCCGGGACACATTGGCTAATTCTGCTATCTGTTTTATTGTAACGGACATGAAGCTCCCCCTTATTCCATTAAATTTATTTTATATTACCATGTATAATATTGATTGTCCAGTAAAATGTGTACGAGCTCGTAATAAAACAAGGAAAATAAACGAATTTTATATTATTTTGTGAATATCCAACAAAAAATTGTTTTAAAAAATGTGATATATTAACAATTGAGTAATAAAGTATTAAGTGTTACAATACTACTACAAAAAGAGCACGAGCACAAAAAGGAGATTGAGATGATGATGAAATTTGGAACAGGGTATGCATACTGGGGGAATGAATGGAAATGTGACTATATAGAAGTAACGAATAAAGTTGCCGATATCGGCTTTGACGTATTGGAAATCGCAGCCGATCATCTGTATCATATGACGGATGATGAAATAGGAAAATTAAAGCAGCTTGGAGAAGAGAGAGGGATTGAATTTACAACGAACAGCGGTCCCTCGAAGGAAAATGATCTAGCAGCGGCAGATCCGGCAGTGAGACAGCATGGTATTGCGTATTTTATCCGGGTTTTGAAAAATATGAAAAAGCTGGGCTCTAAGACCCTGGTAGGTGCCATTTATTCCTTTTGGCCGACGGATTTTGTAAATACGGATAAAAAGGCCGCATGGGAACGCAGTATAGAATGCTTAAAGGAAATAAGCAAAACGGCGGAAGAATTGGATATAGAGTGTGCACTTGAGGTTCTCAACAGAAATGAAACCTATATCTTAAATGACTGCAGGGAAGCAATAGAATACGTGAACAGAATTGGAAGTAAAAATATTAATATTCTACTGGACACCTATCACATGAATATTGAAGAAGACAATATGTATGATGCCATCAGAACGGCCGGTAACCTGTTAGGCCATGTTCATGTAGGGGAAAACAACAGAAAGCTGCCGGGTATGAACAACAGTATTGACTGGCCCGAGATAGGAAAGGCGTTAAGGGATATTAATTATAATAAAGCGGTAGTCATGGAACCGTTTTTACTGGAGGGCGGCCAGGTAGGACATGATATACGTGTCTGGCGTGATTTGAGCAATGGTGCCGACGGGGATCAAATGGATAAATATATCGCTGATTCCCTGAAATATCTTAAAAGCTGCTGCTTAGGATAGGAGGTTATGATGACAGAAGTATTAATTATGGGCGAAATGCTGGTAGAAATAATGAGAACAGATGAGGATGCACAATTATACAATCCCGGATTATTTAAAGGACCGTTTCCCAGCGGGGCTCCGGCCATATTTATCGATACGGTAGCCAGATTAGGGCATAAGGCGGCAATTATAGGCGGTGTTGGTGAAGATGATTTTGGAAAGAATATCTTAGACAGGCTTAGAAAAGATGGAGTGGATTGTAATTATGTTATGAAAAGCAGAGAACGGGCGACAGGGGTAGCCTTTGTTACTTATTTTAAAGACGGATCCCGAAAATTTATCTTTCATATGGGCAATACTCCTGCCGTAGAAGCGAAGGCTCCGGAGGTGGGAACCTTTAAAGATGTGAAATACATGCATATTATGGGCTGTTCCCTTATGGCCAATAAAGAATTTGCACAGGAAATTTTAAAGACTATGAGAATGCTGGTTTCCTATGGGGCTAAGATTTCCTTTGATCCCAATATCAGAAAGGAATTATTTTCCGATAATTCTCTTTATGAGGTGGTTAATGAGGTGCTTAGAAATACGAGTGTATTTCTTCCGGGTGTGGAAGAATTATTATTGTTATCGGGTGAAAAGAATGTGGAATCCGCCGTTAAAAAATGCTTTGAAAACTCCAAATTGGAAATTCTGGCTCTTAAAAACGGAGCAAAGGGAAGTACCATTTACACAAGGGATAAAGTGGTGGAAATGGGAGTGTATAAAGTAAAACAGCTGGATGCAACCGGAGCCGGGGACTGCTTTGACGGAGGCTTTATAGCAGGTCTGGTTGAAGGAAAAGATATTTTGGAAGCAGCTAAGATGGGTGCTGCGGCAGGGGCTTTAAATGCGGCGGCCTTCGGACCGATGGAAGGAAATATCAGTAAGGAAGCTGTTGGGCAGATGATAAGTGGAAATCAGGTGATTTCATGACGGATCCATTGAGAAATTTGATTGCAAAAAGACAGAACGGTGTTATATGCGGGATCACTTCCTATTGTACGGCCAATGAGCTGGTTATTGAAGCAATATTAGAACAGGCAAAAAGATTTGATGATGTGGTATTGATTGAAGCAACAGCAAATCAGGTGAACCAGTATGGCGGCTATACGGGAATGAAACCGGAGGATTTTAAGAAATTTGTATATAAAATTGCGGATAAAACAAAATTTCCCAAGGAAAATATTGTATTGGGCGGCGATCATTTAGGCCCCCTTATATGGACGAATGAAAAAGAAGAAACAGCCATGGAGAAAGCAAAAGAGCTGGTAAAGCTTTTTGTCAGGGCAGGATATAAGAAAATCCATCTGGATACCAGTATGAGATTAGCGGATGATCCTATGGATAAGGAGCTCACGGATGAGACGATAGCGAAAAGAGGAGCCATTCTATATCAGGTATGCGAAGAAGCTTATCAGGAATTGCTGGCATTGAATCCGTTGGAAACCAGACCCGTATATATAATAGGCAGTGAGGTGCCGATTCCCGGAGGCGCACAGGAGGAAGAAAGCAGTATCAGTGTGACAAAGCCGGAAGCTGTGGAAAAAACTCTTCGTGTATATAGAGAAGAATTTGAAAAGCTTGGACTGCAAAATGCTTTTGAAAATATTATCGGAATTGTAGTACAGCCGGGAGTTGAATTTGGTGATTCTGAAATTTTCCATTATGACAGGTATAAGGCCTTGGATTTGTGCAGCTATGTAAAGAATTACAGCAATATAGTTATGGAAGGGCATTCCACCGATTATCAATCTCCCGGAAATTTAAAAGAAATGGTGGAGGATGGCATTGCTATCTTGAAAGTAGGGCCGGCCCTTACCTTTTCTTTAAGAGAAGGACTGTTTGCACTAAGTAAAATTGAGCAGGAGCTGATACCAAAGCAGGAAAGAGCTGATTTTATCAACGTACTTGAAAATGCCATGTTAAATGCACCGGATAATTGGAAGAAACACTATCATGGCTCGGATAAGCAGCTGGCTATTAAAAGAAAATACAGCTTTTCAGACAGATGCCGTTACTATTTTTCCCAGCCGGACGTGGTAAAAAGCATGCATATGCTTTTCAGTAATCTGATGAAAGCGGAAATACCATTGAGCATGCTTCAGCAATACATGCCTATTCAGTTTTTAAAGGTCAGGGACGGGAAATTGAAAATGGACCCTTACGAATTAGTAAAGGATAATATCAGAGTTTTAATAGAAGACTATAATTATGCGGTAAAACCCAATTATATGATCGGCGGGATATTTATTTAAAGAAAGGAGGAGTTCAGATGGAGGAGTTTCGTTTGGAGGTAAAAAACCTGCACAAAAGATTCCCCGGCGTTTACGCCGTTAAAGGTGTCAGCTTTCAAATAAAGCCGGGAGAAGTGCATGCATTGGTAGGTGAAAACGGAGCCGGTAAATCAACCTTGATGAAGATGATTACGGGTGAATACATTCCTGATGAGGGCGAAGTGTACCACAATGGTAAATTGTTAAAGAACCGTTCCATAGCAGATTCCCAAAAAGAAGGCATTGCCATGATTCATCAGGAATTAGCCCCATTACCGGAGATGAGTATTGCTGAGAATATTTTTCTGGGACAGGAAAAGATGGCTGGCAGGTTTTTAAATGATAAGGCCATGAATAAAGAAGCGGAAGAGATAATAAAAGAGTACGGTATGCATTTCAGCGCCAGGACAAAGGTCGGCAGATTAAGTGTTGCACAGATTCAAATGCTGGAGATTATTAAAGCAGTGCGTAAAAATGCGGATATTATCATTATGGATGAGCCGACATCTTCCTTATCGGATGAGGAATCAAAGAAATTATTTAAGATAATGGAAGAGCTCAGAGAAAAAAAGGTTTCTATTATTTATATTTCCCACAGACTGGATGAAATTTTGAAGCTTTCCAATCAAATAACGGTTTTGCGGGACGGCGAGTATATAAAAACTGTTTCGGCCTCCGGAGTGACGAGAGATCAATTGGTGGAAATGATGGTGGGACGGACATTGGATAATATATATCCCAAGGAAAACGTAGCAATAGGAGATGTATTATTTCGTGTTAAAAATCTTACTTCACAAGGAGTCTTTGAAGATGTCTGTTTTGATGTCCA